>NZ_JBHWDU010000088.1:0-36361 GCF_042734825.1 Kitasatospora sp. NPDC059648
CCATCCGCATAGCGCATACCAACGGCATAGCGCGCAAATGACCGTCAGTCAGCTACGCAAACAGGCCAATCACCTTGAAGCGCCGAGATCAGTATGGCGGCGACGATGCCCTCCAGCGCACGGCCGTCGGGGCCGATGACGTGACAGGTCGGGTCGCAGGAGACGCCGTCCGCCAGCTGAACGCCGGCCACGACGGCTTCGCGGATGGTGGTCAGGTCGTCGCGACCTGTCCCGACCGCAGAGCTTCCCCGCTCACTGCCCGCCGCCCTCGGCCACGGTGGTGGCCCGCGCCTGTAGCGCGTCCAGCACCTTCTCGTACGCCGGGGCGACCTCGACGTCCAAACGAACGTCGGAGCCCGGGCCCGGGACAACGGCGAAGGCGAAGAACGAGCAGCAGTCGCTCTCGCGAGCCGCCAGGTCCCGCACCGTCTGCTCGATCTGCGTGCTGCCCGCGAACACCATGTGCAGCCGCAGTCGGTCCGGGCGGGTCGCAGTGGTCAGGTGTTCAGCGAACAGCTGGTCCCACTCGGCCACTCGTAGCGGCTGCTGCTCGGTGGGCAGGGCGCAGGACGTGGGAATCCAACTCGGCTCGGTCACGGCTCTTCCTCCTCGTCTCTCCTGGCGTGCGCGGTGGGGACGTTTCGACCGTAAGCCCGTACCTGGGTACTGGTGCAACCTTCTGCCCCCAGCGCCGGGGACCGGTCAGTGCGGGAGACCGATGATTTCGGCGACGGTCTGCCGTGCGGTCCGACCCACCCCGATGAGTGTCGCGGAGGCGGAGCCGGTCCAGTCCCCGTAGCCGAGGAGGTGGACGCGCGGGTCGGCGGTGACGCGGGTGCCCATCGTGTCGATGCGGCCGCGTTCGCCGCCACGGAGTCCGAGCGGGGCGAGATGGGCCAGGGCCGGGCGGAAGCCGGTGCACCAGATGATGGTGTCCGTCGGTCACACCGTGCCGTCCGCGAAGCGCGGGCCGTCTGGGGTGAGGGCGGTGAACATGCGGTGGTCGTCGAGGAGTCCGGCTGCACGGGCCTGGCGGACGGACTGGACTGCGACGATGTCGCCGAGGTCGCTGATGCGCGGGCCGCCGTCCTGGACGCGGCGGGTGGCGATCTCGAACAGGGCCCGGCCGTCGATCTCTTCGGGCAGGAGCCGGGCGGGGCGGCGGGCGACCCAGCGGACGGCGGCGGCGTGACCGAGGAGGTCGGCGGCGATCTGCGCGCCGGAGTTGCCGCCGCCCACCACGACGACGCGCTGGCCGGTGAAGTCCTCGGCCCGGTGGTAGTCGCGGGTGTGCAGCTGCCGTCCGGCGAACAGTTCGCGGCCCGGGACGGCGGGAATGAAAGGACGCGACCAGGAGCCGGTGGCGCAGATCAGCGCGCCGGTGTGCCAGGTGCCGTCGTCGGTGCGGGCCAGCAGACCGGCGTCGCCGGCGTCCTCCACCGCGCGGACCTGAACTGGGCGGTGGACGGGAAGCTCGTACCGCTTCTCGTACTCGACGAGATATTCGACGACGTGCTCCGCGTCCGGATAGGTCTGCCCGGCCTGGCCCGGCATGGGACGTCCGGGCAGCGATGAGTACGCGGCAGGGGAGAAGAGCCGCAGACTCTCCCAGTAGTACTGCCACGCGCCGCCCGGCGCGTTCGAGGCGTCCAGGATGGCGAAGTCGAGTCCGGCGCGCCGCAGGAAGTAGCCGGCGGCAAGGCCGGCCTGGCCGGCCCCGACGACGAGGACCTGGACGCGCCGGACGGCGCTCACTTGGCGGCGGCCTTGGCGCGGTGGGTGAAGATCAGTGCGACGAGGGCCAGGCCGACGACCCCGCCGATCAGCTGCATCCCGATGAACCCGGGCAGCGAGCTCGGGGCGATGCCGGCGAAGGTGTCGGTGAACGCCCGGCCGATGGAGACGGCGGGGTTGGCGAACGAGGTCGAGGACGTGAACCAGTAGGCGGCGCCGATGTAGGAGGCGACCGCGACCGGGGCGAAGCGCAGGTGGTCGGTCTTCGCCAGCCCGAAGATCAGCAGGATCAGGCCGGCGGTGGCGACGACCTCGCCGAGCAGCAGGTGCCCGGCGGAGCGGTCATGCGTCGACCACTTCACCAGCGCCTCACCGAACATCGCGTCCGCCAGCACCGCGCCGCCGATCGCACCCACGATCTGCGCGGGGATGTACGCGGCGACCTCGCGGGCTCCCAGGCCCTTGGGGTCCTTGCGGCCGGTCCACCACTCGGCGAGGGTGACGACCGGGTTGAAGTGCGCGCCCGAGACCGGCCCGAGGAGCAGGATCAGGATGCCCAGGCCGAAGACGGTGGCGAGGGAGTTGGCGAGCAGCTGCAGGCCGACGTCCCTCGTGAGCTCGGTGGCCTGGATGCCGGAGCCGACCACCACCGCCACCAGGGCGGCGGTGCCGACCAGCTCTGCCGCCACCCGGTTCAGCAGCGGGATGGCAGGCGGCTCGACGGCGAGGGGCTCGGCCTCGGTGATCTCAGGTCTCGCCTCGTCCATGGCGCTCAACAGGTACTCCTCGTGCAGGGCGGAGTGGGGCCGCCGGGATGGGGCTGGGGTGGTTCAGCAGGACCGCCTGCGGTTGTTCGCGGAGGCTTCGCGGGCGGTGGCGGCCAATCCGGCGAACTCCCCGGCGACGGCCTCCAGGACGTCGGCGCGGAGCTTGTAGTACGTGAAGCGCCCGCAGGGCTCGGTGTCGACCAGCCCGGCCTCGCGCAGGATCTTCAGGTGGTTCGACAGGTTGGTCTGCTTCGCACCGGTCTCCTCGACCAGATGCGTCGTGCACAGCGCCTCCTCGGCGAGGAGCGCGATGATCTGCATCCGGAGCGGGTCAGCCAGAGCCTTCAAAATATCACCGTCAACTGATGTCACCATGGGCTGATACGTTACCGCGTCGGGGCGCCGAAGCGAGCCCCATCCTCCCGGCCGCCACCGGGGACACCTGCGCGTCTTCTTCTCGCGACCCGCTGCCCCCGAAGGGCTGGAACCCCTGATGAACGACTCCCCGCCATCGGCGCCGGACCCGAGACTCTCGGCGGGCGCCACCCGCCTAGCCCTGCGCTACGACGGCACCTTCGCGCCGGAGGCCATCCACCGGCTGCTGGCCGACTCCTACCGGCTCCTCGCCGAAGGCGCCACCATCCGCACCCACCTGATCGTCCTCGCCGAGTGCCTCACGGGCGAGCGCCTGGAAGCCCTTGCCCGTGCCGAGGGCCGCCCCACATCCGCCGTCCCGCGAGTGCTCTTCGTCCGCTCCGGCAACGCCGCACGCTCCCAGCTCGCCGCCGCCATCCTCACCCACCTCACCGAAGGACGGGTCCACGTAACGTCAGCCGGCACCGACCGGCCGACGACCTGGACCTGCGCATCGCCGAAGTTCTGGCAGAGGTCGGTGTCGAGCTGCCGCAAGATGTCTTCCCGAAACCGCTGACCGAGGAGGTCGTGGCCGCCGCCGACGTGGTGGTCACCATGGGCTGCGGCGACGCCTGCCCCCTGCCCGAAGGCCGCCGCAACCTGGACCGGCCCGTCCCCGGCCCGCCCGGCGTCCCGATCGAGCGCATCCGCGCCATCTGCGACCAGATCGGCTCCCGCGGCCAGGCCCTCACCGAACTCACCGACCAGCCGAAGTAACCCCCACCCGTCCAACAGCGGGCACCGCACAACCGAAGGACACCTCACCATGACCACCGCGCCGATCGCCTCCGTGCTGTTCGTCTGCATCCACAACGCCGGCCGCTCCCAGATGGCCGCCGGCTTCCTGCGCCACCTCGCCGGCGACCGCGTCGAGGTCCGCTCCGCCGGCTCGATCCCGGGCGACCGGATCAACCCCTCCGCCGTCGCCGCGATGGCCGAGCTGGGCATCGACATCTCGGACCAGAAGCCGAAGGTCCTGACCACCGAGGCCGTCCAGGCGTCCGACTATGTGATCACCATGGGCTGCGGCGACGCCTGCCCGTACTTCCCCGGCAAGAAGTACCTCGACTGGAAGCTGGAGGACCCGGCCGGCCAGGGTGTCGAGGCCGTCCGCCCGATCCGCGACGAGATCAAGGGCCTCATCGAGGACCTCATCGCCGAGATGGACGCCAAGGCCGAGCAGGGCAAGGAGAGCTGAGCATCTTCATGACCGCGAACGCAGAGACCGGGGCCGAGGTACGCGAGGTCGTCATCATCGGCTTCGGCTCCGCCGTGCTTTTTCGCTTCTCGATCAGGGCTTAACCGCTCCTGCAAACGATGACCGATGCGGGATTGTCTGGCCGGAGTGTTCGGCAGTCTTGCACGCGGGCTGGGGGCGGTAGAGGTGCTCTGGGGAAGCGGGATGAGCGTTACAATCAGGATGTGAGGCAAATCACTCTCGAACGCCCCCTCGGCCGCTGCCTCTCACGCGCCTCTCACGGATTGGGTGTCATGAGCTGGCATCAGGCGTCATGCGGGTTGGACGGGATAGGCCCTGACCTGCGTGAATCGGACTGGTGAACATCAGTCAGACATTCGTTCGACCGCTGGGTGTTCAAGGGGTCGCAGGTTCAAATCCTGTCGTCCCGACTTGCGAATCCGCAGGTCGGAGGCCGTTTCCACCGGATGGTGGAAGCGGCCTTTTCCGTTGGTGGTCGTTGGGTGGTCATCGGCTCGGCTACCGGCGTGGTGCCACTTGTGACGTCCATTCAATCGGATGTGGGGCACGGGCCGGTGTGCTGCGGGGCCTTTCCGGGTGGGTGCGGGAGTGGTCGTCGCGATGATCAGGATCGTGACCCGCCGACTCACCGGCGAGAGCACACCGGCCTGGCGCGGAAGATGAACCTCGGAATCAGGGTGAAACGCCCAGTAAGCCTCGCCGCCGTCGACGGCCCCACCACGTCGGTATCCGGCCCGGGGACGCTGCCGTCGATCACCAGAGGCTCTGCAGACCGGCTTCGACCCGCGGAGCGATCCGCGTGCCGTTGTCCGGCGGGTGCCCGAGGTGCGCCCGGAAAGCGACCCGAAGCCGCCCGGGCGGGGTGGTTGGATGGGAGGGCGGATCCAGCTTGTCGCCGCCGTCGGCACGGTGCGGTCCTTTCGGGCATGCTGCACAGCGACCTGCCGGACCACGCGTCAGTTCTCAGGGAGGTGCGGGAATTGCGGCGAGTCGGCCTGGTACGGCTGCGTGAGCTGGAGCTCCCGGCGCTGGCCCGGGCCGCAGACATGATCGACCTGCCGGCCGGGCGGGAGTCGCGGCCCGCCGCTGTGGAGCGGCTGCTGCGCCAGGCGGTGACGCGAATCGATCCCGGCAACCTTCACACGGCCGCCGAGTACAGCCTCGGCCTGGCCCAGGGCACTCGCGACTGGCCGCCCGCCGACCGTCGGAAGCATGCCGCGGGCGTGTACGGGGTGAGCGTGGAGCGATTCCGCAAGCACCACGAGGCGCTGGTGCTGGGTGAGGTCGCCGAGCAGGTGATCCGGATGGCCGCGCGGGCGGGGCAGCCGAATCGGGCAGCGCAGTCGCGCCAGGCGGAGCAGGCAGGGGAGGCGGGGGATGTCGGGCCGCTCTCAACTGCGTCGTCGGGTCACCGGTCGCTGCGGGTCCGGGTGGGTGAGCGGACCGCGCTGGTGACGGTGCACGTCCACCCCGTCGATCTGCTGCGCGATGTGGACGTCGTGGTCTCGCCGACCAACACCTATCTGGCGTTGCCGGAGCCGTACAAGTCGTCGGTGTCGGCGTCGCTTCGGCGGGTGGGAGCGCTGCGCGGGACGACCGGGGAGCTCGTCGAGGACCGGGTGCACGAGGAGTTGCGGAGGTGGGCCGTCCGGCACGGGGCGCCGGGCCGGGCGGTCCTGCCGGGAACCGTGGCGGCGGTCGGGGCGGGGGCGCTGGTGGAGCAGGGCGTTCGGCGGATCTATCACGCCGCGGTGGCGGTCCCGCGCCTCGGGACGAACGACTACGACGTGCTGCCGGCGGACGTGACCCGGGCGGTCGCCCGGGCGCTCGCCGTACTCGCCGAGGAACACCGGCAGTTCGATCCTCCGCTGCGCTCGATCTGTCTTCCGCTGCTCGGTTCCGGCCGGGGCGGGCTGCCGTACGAGGTCAGTCTCGGCATGCTCTGGGCCGCGGTCGAGGCCGAACTGATCCGCGGTGCGCAGTGGGAGGTGCACCTCGTGGTGCGGCGGGCCGCCGCCGCAGACGTGATCGAACGTCAACTCGCGGCCGTGAAGGCCATCGACGGAAGGAACCGATGAACCCGTACCAGGTGCTTGCGGCCGCCGCCGCCGACTGGGACCGGTTGGCCGGCCTGATGGAACCCGTGTCGGGCCGCCAACTGAAGGCGCGGCTGCGTCCCGGGCTGACCGCGTCCTCGACCCGCCGTCCTACTGCCGTCCCGCCGAACCGACAGGGCCACCGGCCTGCGCGACCTGCGCTCCACCCGACATCGAAGCCGCCCTGCACGAGGTCGGAGCCGAGGTGCACCTCAACGGCGGAGCCGCCAAGCTGCTCCCGTCGTTCGTGCTCGACACCTTCGCCAACACCACGCCGCTCAGCCGGACCAACCCCGAACAGATCGAGGAGATCCGCACCTGGGGCCGCGACCGAGCCGTCCCGGCCGGCCGCACCACGACCACCACGACGTCCGGCACCTCCGGTACACCCCGCCGCGTCGTCTTCATGAGCGAGTAGCCACCCGCCCTGGATGAACGGCGGGCCCGGTGGAAGGGGGGCAGTTCACGCTGCCCATTGGCACGCCCGGTGCCCCCCCGCGAGATCAACCAATGGCGCCAGGGGCATGGGCCGGACCGGCGGCCGGACCAAAGGCGGGAACCGTGGAACGGCGGGCCTGCCCGGCGACCGAAGGTCGCCGGGGCCTGGTGATCTTTGACGGGCGAGTTCCGACGGAGCGGAGAAGGCTCAGAACTCCCTCACGAGGTAGAGGGCGCGCAGCCGCCGCGCCAGGTCCTCCGGGTCTGCGCCGGTGGAGGCGACGTAGCCGGAGACCGAGCCGTAGTCCCGCGCGAGCGCGGTCAGGAACAGCTCCATGGCCCGAGCAGGGGCGCGGAACGCACCGGTCCCGGGCGGAAGCGGCTTTCCTCCTGCGGCATCCCACTCGGCGAGCAGGACGGGGCGTACGGCTTCCGTCAAGGCGTAGTCCGCGACGATGTCGGCCTCGGCGACCCCGAGCAGGCTGAGGATCAGGGCGGTGACGATCCCGGTCCGGTCCTTGCCGCCCTTGCAGTGGTACAGCACGGGCGCTGACTGCGGGTCCGCCACCAGTTCGAGTACGGCGCGGATCTCCTCCCGTCCGTCCTCGGCGGTCTCGACGTAGCGGTCCGCGAAGAACCGCGCGACGTCCTCGAACGACTGGTGGTACTGGTCGTAGGAGCGGTGCTCGATGCTCAGGTGGTGCCAGGCGGGCGCGGTGTCGAGCGGCGCCCGGCCCTGCTGGTCGATCTCCCAGCCGTGCCGCAGGTCGATCACGGTGCGCACGCCGAGTTTGGCGTAGCGTTCCCGGTCCTCGGCCGCGTGCGCGCCTGCCAGTTTGTGGAGGCTGTCGGACCGGTAGACGAGCCCGGGGCGTATCGCCTGCCCGTCCGTGGTGACCAGACCGCCCAGGTCGCGGACGTTGCGCAGGTGGGTGAAGCTGATGATCCGTTCCATGGGTACACCCTACGAACATCGACCCGACGGGTGAGGCGGTACGGCCGGAGGGTGTGGCAGGGTAATGACCATGCAGCCGAGCCTCCTTGACGCACTGCCAGCACTCGTCGTGATCGATCTGCAGAAGGGGATCGTCGAAGGGCCCAAAGCACACCCGGTGGAGGGCGTGGTCGCGAACGCAGTCGCCCTGGTCGAGTCCTTCCGCTCCCTGGGCCTGCCCGTCGTGCTCGTCAACGTCGCCGCGATGGCCCCGGGGCGCACCGACTTCGACTACGGCGGCGACGAGGAGGACGATGACGACACGCAGGACTGGCTCGAGCTCCTGCCCGAGCTCGGTGTCCGGCCGAGTGATCTACGGGTGACCAAGACCAACTGGGGCGCCTTCACCAACTCCACCCTGCACGCGCAGCTCCAGGAGAGGGGTGTCACGCAGGTCGTGCTCGCCGGCATCAACACGCAGATCGGCGTCGAGACCACGGCCCGCACGGCCTACGAGCTCGGCTACAACGTCCTGCTCGCGACCGACGCGATGACCAGCTTCGATGCAACCGCCCACGATCACAGCGTCACCCGGATCTTCCCGCGCCTGGGGCAGAACACCACGACCGCGGACCTTCTCGCCCTGCTCGCCACCCGCCCCGCCTGACCCGACTCCGCGCGGCGGCGAGTGCGGTGCGGCGGGCCTGAGGGCGTGGGTGGTCCCGTCGAGCTCGCGCGGCACCTGGTCGAGGGGACCAGGTGCCGCGCGCGTGGCGCTGAGACGGTCCGTGCCGGGGTCGAGGGTGACGAGACGCCCCAACGCCTCAGGATCGGCGTACGGCACCGGGGCGAGCACCATGTGTCCTCCGTTCCTCGTCAGCATGCTCATGCGGCTCATCCCGAAGCGCCGCCCCGACGAGCGCCGCGACCTCGGCGGAGCGGTCGTCGAGATAGAAGTGTCCGCCGGGCAGGACGTGGCGGCGGAAGTCGCCGGCCGTCTCGCGCCGCCAGGCCAGGAGGTCCTCGGGTGAGACCGCCGGGTCGGCGTCCCCCACCAGCGTGACCAGCGGGCAGTCCAGCGGGGCGCGCCGCGCGCGGTAGCGGTAGCCGGCGAGCAGCCGGTAGTCGCCGCGCAGCGACGGGAGGACGAACTCGACCAGCTCGCGGGACGCCAGCACCGAGTCGCTCGTGCCGCCGAGCCAGCGGGTGTCAGCCAGGATCTCCACCTCGTCACGCTCCGCCGGATCTGGTCCGACCCACGGGGTGGACGGCGCGTGCCGCGCGGAGGCGAACAGCGCCGTGACCGGGATGCCGCGGTCCCGGAGGCGGTGTGCGGCCTCGAAAGCCAGGACTGCCCCCATGCTGTGCCCCAGGAGGCCCAGGGCATGGCCGTCCTCGATGACCGGCAGCGCACCGAGGACCGCGGCGACGAGCTCGTCGGCGTCGGTGACGCAGGGTTCCGAGAACCGCTCGTGCCGGCCGGGGTACTGGACCGCCAGCACCTGGATCCGTTGCCGTGCCAGGGCTTCGGACAGCGCGGCGTACGAGCTCGCGGTGCCGCCCGCGTGCGGGAAGCACACCAGCCGGGCCGCGGGATCCGCGACCGGGTGGAAGATCCGGATCCATCGGGACACAGCCAACCTCCTTGCCCACGGGCCCAGGCCGCGGGCCGGCGGTTCCCGGTCAGGACGGGGACCCGCCGGCCCGCGGCGTTCAGTTCGGACATCCGGCCGGATGCCGCCTACAAGGTGTTCGCCATCGCCTTCTCGATGAGCGGGGCGAGGGTTCCGACGATCGGAGGCTTCATGACCTCGTAGTGGTCGCCGGGGAACCACGCCAGCGTGAAGCGGTCGCCGAACAGCTCCCGCCAGCCGAGCGCGTCGTCCTGCTCCGGCCCGGCCGTGTCGTCGCTGGTGCGGAGCAGCAGCAGGTCGTAGTCCGGGACACCGGGCTGGAATCCGAGGACGTACTCCTTGCAGGCCGCGATGTTGCGGCGGTACAGCTCGAAGAGCGTCTCCAGGTGGCCGACGCCGGCGTCCGACGCGAGCACGTTCTGCTCCCGCATCGCGGCTGCCAACACGTCCTGCTTCTCGGCGTCGGAACGGCCGGCGAGGTCCTCGTCGGCCACCGACAGTCCGTAGTGCGCGGCGAACCGCTCGATGACGAACTCGTCCGTCATCCCGCTGTAGTACTCGTCGGCGGACGTGCCGTCGAGCACCGCGCGCAGCGCCCGGGCGTCCGGAGCGGCTCCGTCGACGACGACCAGGGCGCCCACCGGTCGGCCCAGCTTCCGGAGCTGCTCGGTCACCGCGTAGGCGAAGACCGCGCCGAGGCCCCAGCCGATGACCGTGCACGACGAGGTCGCGCCGGCCTTGCTGTCGGCCGTGGCTTCGAGCAGCCGCGCGATCTCCGCGGCGTACCGCTCGGCCATGTCCTCGACCCGGTCGAGCGGTGTCGCCCGGCCGTCCAGACCCACCGACTCCAGGCCGTAGATCGGGACGTCGGCGGGCAGGGAGCGCGCCAGGTCGAGGTAGCCCATGACACTGCCGCCGCCGGCGTGGACGCAGAACACCGGGGGCTTGCTGCCGTTGGGCCGGATCGGGACGATGGCCGTCGGCTGCCAACCGTCCTGGGCGCGGATCGCGCGGGCCAGTCCTTCGACCGTGCCGCTCTCGAACAGGACCGAGATGGGCAGGCGGCTGCCGAGCTTGCGGGTGATCTCCGCGAGCAGCTGCAACGCCAGCAGCGAGTGCCCGCCGACCTCGAAGAAGCTGTCGGTGACGCCGAACCGGTCCGAGCCCAGCATCGCGCGCCAGATCTCCAGGACCTGCAACTCCAGCGAGTCGCGAGGCGGCACGGCGTCCCGGGCGCGGTTGGCCGCCACGTCCAGGGCGGCCAGCGCCGTCCGGTCGATCTTGCCGTTCTCGGTGCGCGGCAGCGCGGTGAGGACGACGAACGCCTTGGGGATCATGTGCTCCGGCAGGAACGCGCGGACGTGCTCGGTCAGCTCGGTGACCGGGGCGTTGTCCTCGTCGGCGGCGACGAACGCGGTCAGCTGGTTGTCGGCGCCGGTGACGGCGACCAGGCACTCGCGGACGCCGGCGTGGGCGCGCAGGACCGCCTCGATCTCCTGCGGCTCGACCCGGTAGCCGTTGATCTTCACCTGGTGGTCGGTGCGGCCCAGGTATTCGAGCTCGCCGCCGGGCAGGGCGCGGACCACGTCGCCGGTGCGGTACCAGCGCAGCGGTTCGCCGCCGGGCGTCGCGGGCGCGGTGATGAACCGCTCCGCGGTCATCTCGGGCTGGTTCAGGTAGCCCTCGGCGACCTGCGTGCCGGAGACGTACAGCTCGCCGGGCATCCAGGCCGGAACCGGGCGGCGGGCGGAATCCCAGACGGCGGCCCGGATTCCGGGCAGCGGCGTGCCGATCGGGACGGTCCGGACCCGCGGGTCGAGGGGCGTGCTGCCGACCGGGAAGGTGCAGACGCCGACGGTCGTCTCGGTCGGGCCGTAGTGGTTGACGACGGCGCAGTCCGGAGCCAGCGCGGCGACCCGCTCGATCAGGTCGAGCGGGCAGGCCTCCCCGCCGACGACCAGCAGCTTGCGCGGCAGGACGCCGGCCGGGTCGTCGGAGGCGTTCAGGAGGGCCGCCAGGTGCGACGGGACGATCTTCAGGCAGTCGATCGCGTGATCGGTCAGCCAGGCGGCCAGCTCGGCCGCGTCGGTGGTCGCGGACTTCGGGATGACCGACAGTCGGCCGCCGGAGGCCAGGGCGGAGAAGACCGCGGTGTAGCCGAGGTCGGCGGCGAAGGTCGTGATGGCGGCGAACGAGGCGGACTGCGAGCCCGGGAGGCGGTGTCCGACGTCGTGGACGTAGGACGCCAGGGCCGCGTGGCTGACGGCGACGCCCTTGGGGGTGCCGGTGCTGCCCGAGGTGTAGACGACATAGGCGAGGGCATCCGGGGCGGTCTCGAAGACGGTGCCCTGGACGTCGTCGGTCAGGTCGTCGAGGACGATGCGGTCCACGGCGGAGTCGGCGAGCAGGCCGTCGAGCCCTGCGCTGGTGACGACGACCTGCGCCTCGGTGTCGGCGAGGATCGCGGCGATGCGGCCGGAGGGCGTGGTGTCGTCGAGAACGGTGAAGGCCGCGCCCGCGCGCCAGACGCCGAGCATGGCGGCGACGGTGCTCGCGCCGCGTTCCAGGAGGACCGGGACGACCGCGCCGGGGCCGACGCCCGCCGAGGCGAGGCGAGCGGCGAGCCGGGCCGCGAACCCGTCCACCTGTGCGTAGGTGAGGGCGCCGGTGGCGTCCTCGACAGCCGTCGCGTCAGGGGTCTGCGAGACGTGGTCCGCGAACCGGGACGGGACGAGGCGGACGTCGTCGCGTTCGGCGGGCGAGGCCTGCTCGGAGTCCGGCCAGATCCGGACGTCGCCGACGAGAGTGTCGGCGTCTTCCACTGCCAGAACGGTCCGCAGGACCGTGGCGAGCTGGGCGACGTCCTCAGCGGTGAAGCGGGTGGTGTCGTAGGCGAGGGCGACCCGGGCCTCGGCGGGGCCGGACTGGTCGACCACGAGCGACAGGCCCGCGCCGGACGGGATGCCGTGGACCGCGAGCGTCGAGAACCGGACGTCGGCCGCCAGGCGGGAGGGGCCGACGGCGGCGTGGTCGAAGGCCGCGACCGTGCCGGCGGGGCGTGCCGACCACCAGGCCGGGTCGAAGAGGTCCGACTCCGACGCGCCCGACTCGAAAGCCGCGTGGCAGGCGCCCACGACCGTGCGGAAGGTGGTGTCCTCGGCGATCGAGAGCTGGAACGGCAGGAGGCGGGCCAGCGGGCCGAGGATGTCGGTGAGCTCGGGGAGGGCGCGACCGGAGTCCAGCAGGCCGGTGAGGAGGTTGTCCGCCGAGGTGTAACGGTGGAGGGTGACCTGCCAGGCGGCGAGGAGGAGGTCGCGGAGGCTGCAACCGAGGGCGGTGAGCAGCTCGGTGACGTCCTGGGGAGTCACGTCGGACACGTCGGTGACCGCGAAGAGCGAACCGGGGATCGAGGTCGCGGCTCCGGTCGCCACCGGCAGCTCGAACGGCAGCCCGAGCGGCGCCGTCCCGTCCTCGATCCCGCGCAGACACTGCTGGATCTCGAACTTGCCGTCGCCGACCCGCTCGCGCAGCCACTCGGCGAGGTCCGCGTACTGCATCGGCCCCTCGTCGTCGGATGCCGCAGCGGCACCGTCCGCGGCGTACGCCCCGGCGAGTTCCCCGATCAGCACCGTCGCGCCCGCGCGGTCCAGCGTCGCCGCCGAGGCCGTCAGCACCAGCGCGTGCCGTTCCGGGGCGACCCGCAGGACCCGCAGCGCGAGCGGCCGCGACCGCAGCACCGGCTCGGCCGACCACACCTGATCCGCCTGGACGGCGGCGAGATCCGCGACGTCACGGACCTCGAACTCCAGCCGCGCGTCCGGCGAGATCGCCTGCACCGGCGCCACGTATCCGTCCGGAACGCGCAGATCGGTGCGCAGGATCTCGTACCGCTCGACGAGCTGCTGCGCCGCCCGGCGCAGCCGCTCCACGTCCAGTGGGCCGGTCAGTTCCACCACCGCGGTGACCGCGGCGGCGAGGCCGTCCCGCGCCACCGCGTCCCGCCACACCTGCTCCTGCTGCGGCGAGGTGCCGAACGCCTCGGTCAGGTCGTCGCTCATCGGGTACCCCCGAAGTCGGACGAGGCCGGCTCGGACATGGCCACGAGCACTTTGCGTGCTCCCGTGTACGGCTGACGGCCGTGGGCCACCAGGACGTTGTCGATCAGCATCACGTCGCCGTCGCTCCAGCCCTCGGCGCGGTACTCGGCCTCCATCGCCTCGTGGATGGCCTTGATCACCTCGTCCTCGATCGGCGTGCCGTCGCCGTAGAGCGCGTTGCGCGGCAGCTCGATCGGCTCCAGCGTCTCCAGCAGTGTCTCGCGTGCCTCCTGCGGCAGGCTGGACGTGTGGAAGAGATGGGCCTGGTTGAACCAGGACCACTCGCCGGTGACCGGGTGCTGGACGACGGCCTGGGCGATCTGCTTGGTCCGCAGCCGCTGGTCGGGCAACCAGGTGTACTCGATCCCCGACTCCTCGCAGAACCGCTCGACCTCGGCCGGGTCCTCAGTCTCGAAGGCCTGCTGCCAGGTGAGGTCCATGCCGCTGCCGTAATTGCGGACGTACATCACGCCGTGCTCGGCGAAGCGGTTCCGGACGTCCTCCGGTATCCGCTGGTACACCTTGCGGCTGTCCGCCAGCGGGGTCGCGCCGCCGGTCTCCGCGGCCTTGTGGCTGAGGAACCACAGCCGCATCGGCCACGTGGTCGCGTACGCGAGCTCGTTGTGCAGCGGGATCGACTCGCTGGCCGGGTACTCGGTGGACGTGTACACCTGGCGCATCTCGCGGGTGCGCGGAGTGGATCCGTACACGTAGTTCATCGCCTCCGGCGAGACCGCGAGGACCAGCCGCTCCAGGCCCTCCGGGCCCGAGATGCCGAAGCCGCGGAACAGGACGGCGCCGTGGGTGTGCAGCAGTCCCTTCAGGACGTCGCCGCTGGCGGCGAGCCAGGCCGCGAGGTCGACCCCGGGGACGTCGGGGGTGACGGTGGCCGGGAGGCGGTCGCCGGCCGGCGGGGTGACGGTGACGGCCGGGCCGTCGGTCATCGCGACCGCGCGGCGGCGGAGGTTCTTCGGGCCGGGGCGCTCAGGCGCTCGGGTGCTTTCGGTAGTCACTTCGGTGTCTCCAGTGGTGGTTTAGCGCCTGGTGGCCAGGGCCGCGTCGTCGGAATCCGGGTCGGTCTCCGTGGCGGCGGCCGCGGCGGATTCGGCGGAGTCGGCGGAGTCGGAGTCGGCGTCGGAATCGTCCGTCCGGCCGGGGACGTCGAGGTCCGAGATCTGCCGGATCTTGCGGATCGGCGAGATCAGGGTGAAGACGGCCGGCAGCAGGAGCAGCACGCCGAGGACGCTGATCGACGTCCGCGTGCCGAGGCTCACGCCCATGAAACCGCCGATGGCGGATCCGATCGGCAGGGTGCCCCAGACGATCGTCCGCATCGCGGCGGTCGTCCGGCTCATCAGGTTCCGCGGCGTGATGGTCTGACGGATGCTGATGACGTTGACGTCGAACAGCGGATAGCTCGAGTTCATGACGAGGTATCCCACCGCGACGGTGATCGCCGCCTGGGTGGACGAGCCGCCGGCGAGCGCCAGCACGATGCCGCCGACCGCGCTGGTGCCGGTGGCGACGGCGATGCCGGGGCCGAGGCCGACCAGCTTGTTGATCCGGCCCATCACGGCGATGCCGACGAGGCCGCCGACGCTGCCGGCGAGCACGATCATCGCGATGACGGACGCGTTCAGGTCGAGGTCCCGCGCCAGGAAGACGAAGAACACCGCCATGAGCGCGTTGAGCAGCAGGTTCCACGTGGCGCCGATCAGGGCGTTCCAGCGCAGGAAGCTGGTCCGGCGGATGAACGCCAGCCCGGCGACGAGGTCGGACCTGATCGAGGTGCGCTCGCCGGTGTCCTCCGGTTCGGAGTCGACCTTGCCCATGGCGTGCAGGTACAGCGCCGAGAGGGCGAACGTGGCGGCGTTGACGGCGATCGCGTAGGAGGCGGCCATGTACTTCAGGATCAGGGCGGCGACGCCGGGCCCGGCGAACTCCGAGACCGCGCGGCTGCCTTCCAGCAGCCGGTTGGCCTCCAGCAGGTCGTCCTCCTCGACCACCGAGGTCAGGATGCTCTGGTGCGCGATGTCGAAGAACACCGTCGCGACGCCGACGACGAACACCACGACGCACATCAGCGCGATGGTGAGGTGGTGCGTCCAGGCGAACAGCGGCACCAGCGCCAGGGAGACGGCGCGGACCCAGTCCGCCGTGATGAGTACCTTGCGGTGCCGCCAGCGGTCCACGAGCACGCCGGCCAGCAGTCCGAAGACCAGGAACGGCAGGCGCTCGGCGGCTGCGATCAGACCGACCTGCTCGGTGCCGGCGTGCAGCAGGTAGATGGCCGCCAACGGGAAGGCCACCAGGCTGACCTGGGATCCCATGAGCGAGACGGACTGCGCCGCCCAGAGTCTCCGGAACTTCGCCTGCCCGGGTACGAACGGCCAGCGCTTGAGCCGCGATGAGACCGAATTCATGGTCGACCTTCTCGTGTGGTGACGGGTTTGACAGTGGTTCGACTGGGCACGGTGCGGCCGTTTCAGCGGTCCGCGGGGGCGACGCCGTCGCCCCGCGCCAGGAGTTCGACGACGTCGCCGAACCGGGGCGACGCGTAGAGCGCGCGCAGCGCGGGCGCGACGCCGAGCCGGGCCCGCAGCTGCTTGAGGAACTCCACGGCCCCGATCGAGTCCGCGCCCTCGTCGAAGAAGTCCGCGTCGTCGTCCTCGGGCTCGACGCCGACGGCCAGCGTCCAGGCCTCGCGGACGGCGTTCTCGACGGCCTCCGGCGTGCCGGGAGCCGCGGTGGGCTGCGACGCCGGGGCGGCCAGGAGGGCGGTCAGCGCCGCCGCGTCGACCTTGCCGCGTGCCGTGAGCGGGATGGTTTCGATCCGGGTGAACGAGCCCGGGACCATGTAGTCCGGCAGCCGGCTCCCGAGGTGCTCGCGCAGCTCGGCGTCCTGCGGCCCGCCGTCCGCGGCGGCGACCACGAAGGCGGCCAGCACCCGCCCGGCGCCCTGGTCCACGGGCAGCACCACGGCGTCGGCCACGCCGGGGTGCGCCAGCAGCACCCTGACGACCTCGCCGGGTTCCACACGGAACCCGCCGCGGACCTTGACCTGTTCGTCCGCGCGCCCGTGGAACTCGATGAGCCCGTCCGGCCGGACCCGGCCCAGGTCGCCGGTGCGGTAGTAGCGGCCCTCCGCGTTCTCGCCGAACCGGGCCGCGGTGTGCTCGGGACGGTCGAGGTAGCCGCGGGCCGGGGCGACGCCGGTGACCAGCAGTTCGCCGATCTCGCCGGCCGGGACGGGCAGCAGGTCCTCGCCCACCGGCGTCAGGCCGACGTTGGCGATGCCCCGGCCGATGGTCACCGGGCCGTCGGCGGTCAGCTCGGCGAAGCTCACCGACACCGCGGCCTCGGTCGGGCCGTACGCGTTGACGACCCGGAAGCCGTCGGCGACGGAGGCCGCGTGCCAGGCCGCGGCGGCGTCCGCGCCGGCCGCCTCGCCGCCGACCACCATGATGCGCAGCGCCGCTGGGAGGCTCACCCGCGGGGTCTGCCGCAGGGCGAGGCCGAACTGGTTCCAGATGCCGGTCGGCAGGTTCGCCACGGTGACGCCGCGCTTGTCGAGCAGGCGGAGGAAGTCCTCGGCGTCCTCGTACACGAAGTCCTCGCCGCGCAGCACCAGCGTCGCGCCGGCGACCAGGGTCGAGAACACCTCGTCCATGGCGATGTCGAAGGCGATCGACGCGAACTGGAGCTGGCGGTCGGCCGGGGTCAGCCGGTACTCGGCGATCGCCGCCCGGACGTAGTTGACGATCGCGTGCTGCTCGGTGACGACGCCCTTCGGCTCGCCGGTCGAGCCGGAGGTGTAGCTCAGGTACGCGGCCGGGGAGGCGACCCGGGGCAGGCGGTCGCTCAGCTTCTCCGGCGCGGTCTCCGGCACCAGGACGTCGTCGGCCGTGACCACGGCCGCCGGCTTGGCGTCGGCGAGCAGGTAGTCCCGGCGGGCCCGGGGGTCCCGCTGGTCCAGCGGCAGGAAGGCCGCGCCCAGCCGGCCGGCCGCGAGCATCGCGGCGACCAGGCGCGGGCCGACCGGCAGGTCGAGCGCGACGACGTGCTCCTCGGCGACCCCCCGGTCGCGGAGGTCGGCGGCGAGCCGGCGACTGTCGTCGACGAGCTTCGCGTAGGTCAGCTCCTCGCCGTCCACGACGACCGCCAGGGCGTCCGGCTCCCGGTCGGCCTGCTGGTCCACCAGCTCGTGCAGCGACACCGTCTCGGCGTTCACGCGGACTCCCATCGGATCGTACGCTCCAGGAGCTCGTCCAGGCCGGCCTGGTAGGAGGCCAGCTCGGGCAGCGAGTCGGCGGCCAGCCAGACGTCGTAGACCCGGCTGGTGGAGCCCTGCCGCCAGTCCACGCTCGCGCCGGGCCGCGCGGTCCGGTCGGCCTTGAACACCCCGGGCGCGGTCTTCACGACGCGCGGCGTCGGCAGCTCCAGCACGGCGGTGGCCTCACAGGGCGGCTGCACGTAGTAGTGCAGCGCGTGCTGCGTGGGCTCGGGGAACCCGTCCGGGACCGGCTCCCCGGTGGCCAGGGCCACCGCCACGGAGACCGGCTCGACGCCGCCGGCCTGCGGCATCAGCCGGTGCAGGCCGCCGCCGAGGCGGCCGTTCAACTCGATGACGACCGGGCCGGCGGCGCCGATCTTGATCTCGGTGTGCGCCAGGCCGGCGCGGAACTCGAGGGCGGAAATGGTGGCCTCGGCCAGCCCCAGGAGGCTCTCCTCCAGCTCGGCGTCGGGCTTGACCGGGAAGACCAGGCCGGTCTCCCGCGCCGGCCGGGCCAGCGGGAGGCGACCGGTGATGCCGATGTGCCGGACCGTGCCGGCGGCGTCCACCGCGCTCTCCACGGAGACGTAGTCGGCCAGCCACGACCCCAGCGGCGCGTCCGCGCCTTCGATGTAGTGCTCGACGACGTAGGCGCGCGCCGGGTTGAGCTCGGCCGCGACCGCGTCGAACTCCTCCCGCGTCCGGACGATGAAGGTGTCCTCGCTGCCCGCGCCGGCGCTCGGCTTCACCACGGCCGGCAGCGGGATCTCGGCCGGGACTTCGCCGCCGGTCATCGACACCGAACGGACGTCGCCGACGCCGCAGGCGTTGAGCCGCTCGCGCTGCGCCGACTTGTCGCAGAGCCACTGCGCGGCCTTCGGGGAGACTCCCGGCAGGTCGTAGTGCTCGGCCAGCTCGGCGGCCAGCCGGATGCTGCGCTCGTCGAAGACGACGACGCCGCGCGGGGTGACGTCCGCGAGGAGCTCGACGCAGGCTTCCAGGGTGTTCGCGATCACGACGGTGCCGAGTTCCTCGAGCACCGGCAGGAGCGCGACCGCGTCGGGTTCCTCCGGATCGACAATGAACACGCAACCGCCGTAGGGCTCCGCCACCTGTGCGACGGTGTTCGGCGGAGCCGATCCGAGGTTGAAGACGTTCAGGATCATTTCTTGCCTTACGTGCTAGCTCGTGGGCAGGACGGGTTGCGGGACGGCGCGGCGCCGAACGCCCGCCGGAGTCCTCGGAGCCGCGGCGGGAACCACCCGCTGCGACAGGTCCGTGACGAAGTCACGGAGCGTCGCGATGAAGCGGTCGGCCAGGTCCCGCATGGTCGAGGCGTCGAAGACGTCCGTGCTGTACCGGATCTCGCCGGACATCCCGGCACAGGCGCCGTCGGCGGTCTTCGACTCCGACAGGCCCACCCACATGTCGTAACGGGAGAAGGACAGGTCCACGTCTTCCTCGGTGCTGGACAGGCCGGGCACGTGGAGGAAGCCGTCCTCGGCCAGGACGGTGAGCATCACCTGGAACAGTGGGTGCCGGGCCAGCGAGCGGCGCGGGTTCAGCGCTTCGACCAGGCGGTCGAACGGCAGGTCCTGGTGCGCGAAGGCGTCCAGGTCGGCCGAGCGGACCCGGTCCAGCAGGGTCCTGAGATCCGGCTGCCCGGAGGCGTCCACGCGCAGGACCAGGGTGTTGACGAAGAAGCCCACCAGGTCGTCGAGCGCGGCGTCGGTGCGCCCGGCGACCGGGGCGCCGACCACGAGGTCGGGACCGGCGCCGAGCCGGGCGAACAGCGTCGCCAGGGCGGCGTGGACGACCATGAACAGGCTGACGCCCTCGTTCTGGGCGAGCCGGGTCAACGCCGCGTGCAGGTCGGCGTCCACGGTCAGCAGGGCGCGGTCGCCGCGGAAGGTCGGCACCGCGGGCCGCGGCCGGTCGTAGGGCAGCGCAAGCTCGTCGGGCAGGCCGGCGAGCGCCGAACGCCAGTAGGCGGTCTGCACGGCGCCGAGGCTGTCCGGATCGGTGGTCTCGCCGAGCAGTTCACGTTGCCACACCGCGTAGTCCGCGTACTGCACCGGCAGGTCGGCGAACTCCGGCTCCCGGCCCTCGATGCGGGCGGTGTAGGCCGTCGAGACGTCCTGGAAGAGCGGGCGGAGCGAGACGTCGTCGACCGCGATGTGGTGCAGCGCCACGAGCAGGACGTGCTCTTCCGGCCCCAGTTCGAACAGCCAGCAGGCGATCGGGAGCTCGGTGGCGAGGTCGAAGACGTGCCGGGAGGCCTCGGACAGCAGGAACGGCAGGGACTCGGCCGCGGTGGTGACGTGATTGACCGTGAGCCGCGTGTCCTCGGGGTCGAGGATCCGCTGCCACGGAACGCCGTCCACGTCGACGTAGACGGTGCGGAGGACTTCGTGCCGGACCACGACGTCGTGCAGCGCCACGGTCAGGGCGTCGCGGTCCAGGGCACCGCGCAGCCGCAGCGCGATCGGCATGTTGTACAGGCCTCCGGTCGCCTCGAACTGCTCGACGACCCACAGCCGGCGCTGCGCGAACGAGGTCGGGAACAGTCCACCGCGCTCCTGCCGGGCAACCGGCGGGCGGCTGCTCGGAGCGGCGTCGATCAGGGCCAGCAGTCCGGCGACGGTCGGTGCGCGGAACAGGGCTTTCAGGGGGAGGTCGATGCGGAATCGGGTCCGGATCGCGTTGATCAGCCGGGTTGCCAGCAGCGAGTTCCCGCCCTCGTCGAAGAAGTCGTCGTCCGGCCCGAGGTCGTCGGCGTCGTCGAGGCCCAGGACCTCGGCGAACAGGCCGGCGAGGACACCGAGCCGCTCGGCCGTCGTCGGATCCGCTGTCGGATCGGTCGTCCGCACGGTCAGCGTCCCTTCCGGGTGGCCGCCGTCAGCGGCCGGCGCAGGCCCTGCGGCTTGTCTCCGGCGATGCTCACCCGCTCCAGGACGCGGGTCTGCGGGTAGTAGTCGGAAGCCGCGTAGTGCTGGGTCGAGCGGTTGTCCCACATCGCGACCGCCCCGTCCGTCCAGCGGAAGCGCACCTGGTACTCGGGGTAGTGGGCCTGGTCGCAGAGGAAGGCGAGCAGCTCGGCGCCCTCGGCGTCGTCGAGGCCGAGGATCCGTGTGGTGTAGAAGCGGTTCACGTAGAGGATCTTCTGGCCGGTCTCCGGGTGCACCCGGACGATCGGGTGCTCGCTGACCGGGAACATGCCCAGGCCCTCGCGGTCCTGGGCCACGTCGTCGTAGCCGTCGTAGATGGTCAGCGGGTCGTGGACGGCGCGCAGGTGCGCGATGCGCTCCTTCACGTCCTCAGGCAGCCCGTCGTAGGCGGCGGCCATGTCGGCCCAGAGCGTGTCGCCGCCGGCCGGCGGGACGTGCAGGGCGCGCAGGATCGAGCCGAGCGACGGCTTCTCGTCGCCGGAGCCGTCGCTGTGCCAGACGTTCTCGGCGCCGGGCTCGCCGACGCCGGCCGCGACCCGGGTCACCTCGGGGCACTCGCCCTTGTCGGGCACCGGCAGGACGATCGGTTCGCCGAACGCCCGTGCCAGGTCGACGTGCTGGCGCGCGGTCAGGTGTTGGTCGCGGAAGAACAGCACCTTCCAGTCCAGGAAGGCGCGGCGCAGGTCGCCCAGGACCGGGGCGGCGAGCGGCTCGGCCAACGACAGGCCGGTGATCTCGGCGCCGATGGTGGGACCGCAGGGACGAATGGAGAAGTGCTCGCTCTCCACGATGGATTCGGGCCGGCTGAGGACTCGGGTGCCGCCGACGGGACGCCGACCGCCGATGCGAGCGGCGGGGACTGAATTCATCGGTGTGAGGCCTTTCAATGACGTTTCCACACAACGCTTGATGGGGTGGTGCCGGAAGTCCGGACGGGGAGGACCGGCCTCAGTTCGCGGCGAGGCCCAGCTCCGCCGCGATCTCGGCGGCCAGCTCCGGCCAGGACGCACCGCTGAAGAGATGGTCGGCGCCGCTGATCTCGCGGACGGCGACACGGCCGGTGCTCTCGGCCGTCCAGCCGTCGAGCAGGTCGGCGCTGATCTCGTGGTCGTCCGATCCCCGGAACACGGTGATCGGGATCTCCAGGCCGCCGGGCGTGTAGTGGTAGCCGCTGACGGCGCCGATGTCGGCTTCGAGGACTTCCAGGAGCAGTTCGGCCATCTCCGGGTCGGCCGCGGCCTCCGCGGTGAGATATCGCTCGGCGAGTGCTTCGCGTGACTCCAGCTCCTCGGCCGCTACGCGGGCCGCGTCGATCGGCGGCAGCTGGGAGGCCACGAACAGGTGGGAGACCCGCGACCCCAGCACGCGGGCCGCTTCATGGGCCAGCAGTGCACCGGAGCAGAGGCCGAACAGGACGATCGGCCGCGGGCCGAGGTCCAGCACGTCGTCGACGATGCCGGCGACCATGGCGTCGACGTCTCTGAGGAAGGCTTCTTCGATCCGGCTCTCGCGGCCCGGCAGGCGGACGCCGTAGACGCCGGCGTTCTGCCCGAAGGCGTGCGTCCAGGCCCGGAACGGCGCTGCGCCGGATCCGGCCCACGGAACGCAGACAAGAGCGGGAGTGTCGGTGGATCTCGGTTTGAACGATGCCAAACCGCGTGAAATCGCTCCAACCAGCATGCTGTTCCCCCGTGGATTCAGGTTGGGATGATTGGGTCTTCTCCGCCTCGGTCGCTTTCCGCGCAGGCGCGACCGGCAGGCGTCCCGATGGGAAGGGGACGCCCTGCGACGGCGGTGGGGTCGGACTACGGTGCCAGCGCCTCGCGCACAAGTGGCCTGGCTGCAAGGGAGACATGGGGCAGCGGCCGCGCACGGCGGCCGGGGGTCGGCGACCCGACGGGAGCCGGTCCGCCGCGGTCGGATCGCAATGCTCCGATCCGAAAGGTCGTGGATACCGCTAGCGGACCCTCCGGTGTGCCCGCAGCGATGCCGCGCGGTGGTCCGGTGCCAACGCCCACACACCGACACCGGCTGAATCCGTCGCCGCTATGACCCACACCGGCAGGCGGGCCGGACGCGGCAACACCGCGAACCGGTTGCGAAGGCCGCGTACACGACGCGGAACGAACCCTGCCGACACGTTGCGACGCCAGGATGTCAACCAATTCCTACCAAACACGCTCTCCCCCGAAGTGCATGTCATGACATGGAGCGATGCGTCAAGCCTCGCGCAGAATCCCCGAGTTGACGAACGGCATCGCACGGACCTTCCCAAGATCGATGCGGAATCTATCGTCCGCCCGACGAGGCGGTCAAGGAATTCTGGCATGAACATCGGCGCACCGGCGGCGAGCTGCGACGAACAGGGCCTATCAGGATTCTGGCGGCATACATGCTGATTGGCCATCTTGTTCCACTATCGCCTTCACTGGGCCAATTGGCCGCGTCCGTCCGGGCGGTGGGCCGGCCATTGATGGCCGTGTCGCGCTTGCGGACCATGCGCTTCTCATCGCCCACCGATTCCAGCGAGACCTGGCAGGTTCATGGCAAGTGCTGCCAGACGGACCCGCTTGAGAGCTGCGGTCTCGTTCGGGAAGTGCCTTCGCGCCGTCGCCGGCCGCCGGTGCCGCGAGGTCAGCGATTCAAGGAGAAGGGGACCACTTTTCGCTCAACTTCGCTGCCGTATCCGGAAAATTGCCAGGTGGGTCCGACCCGGGCCTCCTTGTTCGGACGCCCTTCGGATCGTCGCCGGGCTCACCCTCCGGCCCGACCCGAACGGCTGTTGGTATCCAGATCTGGCGAAGCGCCATAAGCCGCGGCGGATTCCGTCAGTTGGACAACGCCCGGGCTCAGCGGAGTTTTTGACCGAGAAACTCGACTTCCCCGCCGTTGCTCTGAAGGGGGTGGTGGTAATGGCGGCCACTCGACATGGGGGAACACCTCGAAACCAGCGATGCCATCTGACAGACCGGCCTTCACGCCAGAGAAGTTGACACCCCAGCAGACCGCTCACCACCCTGCGATGGGGCCCTTCGTGGCGCGCACCCGCCTCCAGCCGTCCTGAAGATCTCACACACTTTCCGTTATCCGCAGCTCCATGCCCGATCTCCCATACGTCGGCGGCAAACCACCCCCATCTGCCGACGAGGAGAGAACATGACCGGCAAACGAGTGGTGCGCGGGAGCGACAACGGCCCTGCACCGGTGGGAACTTCGGTAGCGCCGAGCGTCATCGTCGGCACCCTGTCCCGCCACGGACGATTCCCCGACTGACTGTCAGTCAACTCATCGTCGAGCCTGCGATCAGCCAGGACCAGCCATCGGCTCGGCGTCCCACAACCGACACGGGCCAACCGTGTCGGTAAAAGTGACTGAGCATCACCTCACTGCGCGGCCTCCCCACTGGGTCGCGCCGCACGGTGCTGCCCCCATGCCAGGAGAACCCATGAAAGCCGCACACGCCCGCAAGAAGCTGCCCAAGCTCCTGATAGCTGCCGCCCTCGCGCTGACCGTCGGGGTCGGGATCGCCGCCAACGGGCCGGGCAGCGCTCACGCGGGGCTCACCAGCCCGTCCCCCGAAGCCAAGACCGACGCTCCCCGCGCAGGTCTGGCACCCCAGTCGGCCACCGAAGCCGTCCAGGACGACGCGAAGCAGGTGCGCCCCAAGGACCGTCGACCTCTGCCTTCCGACACCGAGGCACAGCACCAGAACTACGGCAGCCCGACAAGGTCCGTCGCGGCAAGGCCGAAGGCGACGACCGGGGAGGCGGGCGGCGCGAAGGCGAGCGCCGCCGCCTGCTCCATCAGCGCCTTCACCGCGAACACCGGCGGCGCCCTGGTCCAGGCGATCCGGTCCGCCGGCCCGGACTGCATCAACGGCCTGTTCAACGTCACCGGTTCGGACGCGCACCTGGCCTTCCAGGAGTCGCAGATGACCACGGTGGCGGACGCCTTGGCCGCCGCCTCCCGCAACTATCCGGGGGACAACAGCACCCACGTCCTGGAGCTCGTGCTCTACCTCCGGGCCGGCTACTACGTGCAGTGGAACCACAAATCCGACGTCGGTACCTACGGCAGCGCTCTGCAGACCGCGATCCGGTCCGCCCTGGACTCCTTCTACGCCAACGCCCACGGCCTGGACGCCACCGACGCCAACGGCGCCGTCCTCTCGGAAGCCGTCACCCTGATCGACAGCGCCAGCCAGAACGCCCGCTACCTGCCCGTCCTCAAGAAGCTGCTCACGGGTTACAACAGCTCGTACAACAACTCGTACAACATGCTGACCGCGGTCAACAACGTCTACACCGTCCTCTTCCGCGGCCACCAGAACCCCGACTTCGTCACCGCCACCGAAGCCGACCCGTCGATCCTCGCCACCCTTGAGACCTTCGCCGACAACAACCTCGGTCTCCTGGGCGGACCGCAGAGCTACCTGGCGTCCAACGCCGGCACCGAGCTGGCCCGGTTCCTCCAGGACCGCACCCTGGCCCCCACCGTCCGACCGATGATCAAGAACCTGCTGGCCAAGTCCTCGATGACCGGCCCCACCGCCCCCCTCTGGGTCGGCATCGCCGCCCAGGCGAACGACAACGACCAGAACAACTGCTCCGACTACGGCACCTGCGACCTCCCCAACCGGCTCAAGAAGGCCGTGCTGACCATCGACTACCAGTGCGGCACGATCCACATCGTGACCCAGGCGCTCACCAAGGAGCAGTTGCTCAGCACCTGCGACAGCCTCACCGGCGAGAACGCCTACTTCCACAAGCTCGCCAAGGACCCCGGCCCGCTGCCCGACGACCACAACAGTGCCATGGAGGTGGACGTCTTCCACTCCACCAGCGACTACCAGACCTACGCCAACGTCATCTTCGGCGTCGACACCAACAACGGTGGCATCTACGAGGAAGGCGACCCGTCCAAGCCCGACAACCAGGCCCGGTTCGTCGCCTACGAAGCCGACTGGCTGCGTCCGAGCTTCCAGATCTGGAACCTCAACCACGAGTACACCCACTACCTGGACGGCCGCTTCGACACCGCCGGCGACTTCGCCGCCGCAACCGCCACCCCCGGCACCATCTGGTGGATCGAAGGCTTCGCCGAGTACGAGTCCTACGGCTACCGCGGCGTGACCGACACCGCGGCGGTCGCCGACGCGGCCAAGGGCAGCTACCCGCTGAGCACCGTCTTCGCCAACACCTACAGCAGCGGCACGGACCGGATCTACCCCTGGGGCTACCTCGCGGTGCGCTACATGATGGAGAAGCACCGCTCCGACATCGACACCCTCCTCGGCCACTACCGATCCGGTGACTACAAGGCCGCACTCGGCCTGATCAACTCGATCGGCACCGGCTACGACGCCGACTGGGCCAAGTGGCTCAAGGAATGCGCCGCCGGTGCGTGCAACGCCCCCGGCAAGCCGTTCACCGCCGCCTTCACCGCCAAGGCGAACGGCCTGAACGTCGCGCTCACCGACACCACCGAGGACTCCGCAGCGGTCACCGCCCACAAGTGGGACTTCGGCGACGGCACCACCTCCACCGATGCCAATCCGACCAAGGCCTACGCCAAGCCGGGCACCTACCACGTCCGGCTGACCGTCACCGACAGGGCCGGCGCCACCGCAACCGCCGACCAGACGGTCGCGGTCGGTGCGTCAACCGCCGAGTGCACCGCTGACGACACCCGCCGCCTGGCTCAGAACTGCAGCCGATCCAACCTCACCGCCGCCGCCCGGGACAACAGCTACCTCTACATCGACATCCCCGCCGGAACCAAGAACCTCACCATCACGGCCACCCCCGGCACGGGAGCCGCCGACCTCTACTACAGTCCCACCACCTGGGCCGACAGCACCGCCAACACCGCCTCCGCCACCGGCAACGGCCCGCACACCCTCACCATCACCAACCCCCCGGCCGGCTGGAACTACATCACCCTGCACGCCACCACCGCCCTCACCGGCGCCACCGTGACGACCACGTTCTGACCCCGTCGGTCGCGCCGTCCCGACGTCCGGCTCGCTGCCGGTGAACTGCCGGTGAACTGCCGCTGTTCGACGCCGGACTCACGTTCGGGATTCGGGTTCGGCCGATTCGAGCAGGGCGGTGCCGACGCCAGGCAGCGAAGCGTCGGCCGGCCACTCCGGTTGGGCCGGTGGGGTGGAACGCGCACAAAAGGATCGTGCAAGTCTGTTGTGTGACAGGCCGGCCAGGGCTCGACCTCGGGTTCTGGTCGGCCTGTCGCGGTCCTTTCGGAGGTTGGGTCCGGCCCAACGGTTACTCGTTCCGGATCGAGAGGAATCACCGGACGGCCGGTCGGGGCATGCGGATCGCCGAGATATCGACCGATTCGAGGAGTGGAACATCGGCAATTCGGAGATCGGCCTTGCGGTGCGGATCGAATCCGCCGTTATGCCAGGGAGGCTGTTGTCCGACAGCGGACGTCCCGCTGACCAACGACTGCCCATGCTGCGCGCTGGGCGAGGACCTGCTGCCCGAGCTGCTGCGCCTGGCCGAGGAGGGGCAACACGGCTTGGCCGTCGCTGAAGCCGTGAGCAAGGGAAGGAGCCGCGGCGCGGGGGCGCCGCGGCTCCCTTGGGGGTGCCGGTGTGTCAAGGGGTGCTGAGCGCGGCGTCGTCGAGGACGAAGCTGGTCTGGAGCGAGTCCTCGGTGCCGGTGAACTTGACGGTGACGCTCTGGCCACAGCCGCTGCTGTTCGCCCCCGTCGACCCGGAGGTGGCCGCCGGGCGCGGGGTGCCGGTGCGGCTGCTGGGCACGCTGTTCCTGGCGCTGCTGGGCGCGGCGACCGCCGAGGCGAGCCAGATCACCGGCACGCTGCTGGTGTTCGCCCGGAAACCAGGACGCCAGCATCCACGTCTGGCGCACCAGGGACGGCGACGAACTCACCATGCACGGCTACCCCGACAAGACCGCCCGCCTCGCCTTCGACCCCACCGGCCGCTGGTTCGCCTCCGACGGCGCCCCCGACACGGCCGGGGAATCCGGCGGCACGCTGGCCCCCCGGACCGCCGAGCAGCTCGCGCCACCCT
This sequence comes from Kitasatospora sp. NPDC059648, assembly GCF_042734825.1. Taxonomy (NCBI): domain Bacteria; kingdom Bacillati; phylum Actinomycetota; class Actinomycetes; order Kitasatosporales; family Streptomycetaceae; genus Kitasatospora; species Kitasatospora sp. NPDC059648. The sequence goes on from NZ_JBHWDU010000088.1 coordinate 27,609, forward strand.
CCAGGCCGTCGCCGCGCCCTCACGGCTGCTCGTCCTCGCCCGACTGCGCCGGAGTCCGTGCCCCGCAGCCGAGTTGGCCGAGGCCGTGGGGATGGAGCAGTCCGCCTGCTCCCACCAACTACGTCTGCTGCGGAACCTGGGCCTGGTCAGGAGCGGACGCCGGGGCCGGAGCATCGTCTGCGCCCTTCGCGATCACCACGTGGCGGAACTGCTCGACCAGGCCTTCGCCCATATCGAGCACCTGCGGCTGCGATGACCCGCCCCCGTTGCGCGCGAATGCCGGTGTGCCCCTCGGAATCCGAGGGACACACCGGCATTCGTACGCGGTCCCGGTCTCAGCCCTTGCGGCGGGCGGCCGCGGCGCCGTAGCGGCGCTCGAAGCGCTCGACGCGGCCCGCGGTGTCGAGCACGCGGGACTGGCCGGTGTAGAAGGGGTGGCTGGCGGAGGAGATCTCCACGTCGATCACGGGGTAGGTGTTTCCGTCCTCCCGCTCGATGGTGCGGTCGCTGGTGACGGTGGACCGCGTGAGGAAGGTCAGCCCGCCGACGCGGTCGCGGAAGACGACGGGGCGGTAGGCGGGGTGGATGCCGGGCTTCATCGAGTTCTCCTTGGCTGGGCGGGGTGGGGTCAGCGTTCCTCGCGGAACTCGGTGTGGCGACCGAGCACGGGGTCGTACTTGCGCAGGGCGAGCCGGTCGGGGTCGTTGCGGCGGTTCTTGCGGGTCACGTACGTGTAGCCGGTTGCGGCAGTGGACCGGAGTTTGATGATCGGGCGCAGGTCGTTGCGGGCCACGGCGTCCTCCTGGGGCGGATCGGTGACGGTTGAGCCGTCATTGTAACGAAATGGTTTTCGTTTCCATTAGGCGTAGTGTGGCAACGCCAGCCGTGGCCGCGGCATTCCCGGGCCGGGGCCACGACCGGTCCTGCTCCTGCGGAGGCTCGATGTCCGCCCACTGGGCCGCCGGCCGCGGTGGCTGGAGCGGCGGGAGCGTCAGCAGGACCTGAGCCGGGCCGGCCGCCCGAACGTGGCACGGACGATCAGGTTCTCGTTCGCCTCTGCGCGGCGATGCGGTCCGGGGGTAGAGGTCCCGTGCTGGGCGAGTGCGCAACGCGCCGTTTTCCTGGAGCGGCGAGGTCAGCCGGACGCTTGCCCCCGCATGCGGGAGACAGCCGGGGCACTTTCCCGGACCACCCGCGCCGCCTGCGTCCGTTGACAGTCCAGGTCACTCCCGCGGCCGGGTGGCGCCGCCCAGGAGGGTCCGGGGTGCGCACCGCATCCGCGCGCATCGGGGTGGTGCTTGGCCGCCCGGTCAGTCGCTCGGATGGGAGGCGGCCCAGCCGTGTTCGAGCAGCCCGAAGGCCTCGTCGGCGGCTCGGCGCGGTTCGGCGTGCCGCAGGACGAGGCTGCGGGCCTCAAGGGCGAAACGGGCCAGGGCTGCGCAGCTGACGTCGTCCTCGGGTGCGCCGACGGCCTCGGCGATGGCCCTGGCCAGGGCTGCTTCGTGGCGCGTCCACATGCGGTGGGCGTAGTCGCGCAGCGCGGGGGTCTCCTGTACCAGGCGGGTGAAGTCGGCGAACCTCGGGTCCTCGGCGTGGACGGCCAGCTGGGTCTGCTTCAGCAGGAGGTGCTCGCGCAGCGCCTGCGGGATCGACTGGCCCGGGGTGCGTTCGCGCACGGCGGCGACGAGTTCTGCTTCCAGTTCGTCGTCCTGGTCGAAGACCAGGGCTTCCTTGCCGGAGAAGTGTTTGAACAGGGTGGTCACCGAGACGTCGGCGCGGTCGGCGACGTCTTTGACGCCGACCTGGTCGTAGCCGCGTTCGAGGAAGAGCTCAAGTGCGGCGTCGGCCAGGGACTGGCGGGTCTGGGCCTTCTTGCGCCCGCGGCGCCCGGTCGGTTCGGTCACTCGCCCACCGTACCTCGAAGTGCAGTCACTGCGAAAGTTGAGTCATTGCACTTATTTAGCGAGTGTGCTTTCTTGGTGATGCCGGGTCTTCCGGCAGCTGACCCACCTTCCGAGGGACACTCCCGTGAACTCTGCTCGTGATCCCCGCATCGCGATCGTCGGCGCCGGCCTCGGCGGCCTCACCTGCGCCCGAGCCCTCCAGCAGTACGGCCGCTCCGTCACGGTCTTCGAACGCGAGGCCTCCGCCGACGCCCGCCCGCAGGGCGGCTCCCTCGACATGCATCCCGACACCGGCCAGGCCGCCCTCGGTGCGGCGGGGCTCCTCGACCAGTTCCACGCCCTCGCCCGCCCGGAAGGGGACGAGTGGCGCGTGCTCGACTCCGCCACCGCCGCCCTCCTCTCGCAGCAGGGTCCTTCCGCCGACGGAGGACGGCCGGAGATCGACCGGGGCCAGCTGCGCGGTCTGCTCCTGGACTCGCTCGCAGAGGACACGGTGCGGTGGGACCGCGCCGTCACCGGCGTCGCCCCGCTGGCGGACGGCACCTGCCGGCTGCTGCTCGGTGACGGCACCACCGAGGACTTCGACCTGGTGGTCGGTGCCGACGGCGCCTGGTCACGAGTACGCCCGGCCCTGTCGCCCGCTGTACCCCGCTACACCGGTGTCACCTTCGTCGAGACCGGGTTCGACCACTGCGACACCCGCCATCCCGACCTCGCGCGGCTGGTCGGCAACGGTTCGATGCTGGCGAAGGGCGTCGGCCGGACCTTGGTCGCCCAGCGCAACAGCAACGGCCACATCCGCGCCTACATCGCGCTCCGCGCGCCCAAGGACTGGCATGAGGCCGCCGGCGTCGACCTCGGCGACCAGCGGGCCGTGCGGACGCACCTGCTGGGGCTGTTCGACGACTGGGACGAGAGCCTTCGCTACATCCTGCGCAACGGCGACCACGGCTTCATCCACCGGTCCCTGTTCGTCCTGCCCGCCCCGCACACCTGGGAACACGTTCCCGGCGTCACACTGCTGGGCGACGCCGCGCATCTGATGCCTCCGGTCGGCCTCGGTGCCAACCTCGCCATGCTCGACGGCTGCGACCTCGCCCAAGCCGTCGTCGCAGAATCCAGGCTCGACGACGCCGTCCGCGCCTACGAGAGCATCATGCTGCCGCGCTCGATCGAGGCCGCGACGGGCAGTGCGAAGGGACTCGACCACCTCGTTCCCGCAGCGGCCCCCTAATCGACTTGTCATCCGATCGAGTGCGCAGGGCGGACGGATCCGCGATCGTGAGCCGCAGGCGTTGCTACCCGGGCAGTTGCCCGCGCCGCCCCCGCGCGGGGCCTCCGAGCGGTCCGATCCTGCCGGGAAGGCCGGGCAGCGAAGAGCCCCGGTACCCGGAGCGGTTGCCCGCGGGCCCGGGGCTTCGATGGGCTGGGGGCGGGTCAGCCCTGTTCGCGGTTGATGACCCGCATGCCCCAGAGGCCGAAGATGACGACCAGGCTCAGGGCGGCCAGGGTGCCGGTGGCGGTGGTCTGGGTGGCGTAGTGGCCCGCGGCGATGTCGCGAAGGGCATCCGCGACGTGGGTCAGCGGGTTGGCCCGGGCCAGGGTGTGCAGCCAGTCCGGGGCGTTCTGCATGGGCAGCAGGAGGCCGGAGAGCAGCATGAGCGGCACCAGGACCATGCTCAGCAGCGGGGCGAAGCGGTTCTCCTGCTTGAGGATCAGCGCCAGCGCGTAGGAGGAGCAGGCGATTCCGGCACAGAGCACGGCGGAGAGTGCCAGGAGCAGCAGCACCGCCGGGAGGGAGGCGCGGAACCCGAAGGCGGTGGAGACGGCGAGCAGCACGGCGCCCTGGATGCCGGTCTGGGCGAGGTCCCCGAGGACGCGGCCGGAGAGCAGCGCGGCCCGGCTGACGGGGGCGACGCGCAGCCGCTCCATCACGCCGGAGCGCAGTTCGGGGGTGATGGAGAAGCCCGCGTAGGCGGCGCCGAACAGGGTGAGCTGCATCAGCATGCCGGGGACGAACCACTGCCAGGCGTCGACGTCGCCGGGGAGGGTGTTCTTGAGCAGGGGGCCGAACAGCACGAGGTAGACGAGCGGCCCGGACACGCCGACGAGCAGCTGGGCGGGGCTGCGCACCCAGGGGCGGACGGAGCGGACGAAGATGAGTCGGGTCTGCTGGAGGTAGCGCACCGTCATTCTCCCTGGTCTTCGGCGTCGGGGGTGGTGTCGGTGTCCCGCAGGCTGCGGCCGGTGAGGGTGAGGAAGACGTCGTCGAGGGTGGGCCGCTGGGCCTGGACCTCGTGCACGACCAGTCCGGCCCGGTCGAGTTCGCGCAGCAGCTCCGGGAGGACGGTGGAGCTGAGCGGCACCCGCACCCGCAGGACCCGTCCGTCGACGACGACGTCGCGGGCGCCGGGCAGGCGGCCGGCGATCTCCGCGGCGGCGGCCGGATCGCTGGTGCCCAGGGTGAGGAGGTCGCCGGCGATCTGGCTCTTGAGCCCGTCGGGGGTGCCCTCGGTGATGATGGTGCCGCCGTCGATGACGAGGATGCGCTCGCAGAGCGCGTCGACCTCGTCGAGGTAGTGCGTGGTCAGGAAGACCGTGGTCTCGTGCTCGTCGCGCAGCGACCGGATGTGGTCCCACAGGTTGCTGCGGCTCTGCGGGTCGAGCGCGGTGGACGGCTCGTCGAGGAAGACGAGTTGGGGCTGGTGCAGGACGCCCATGACGATGTCGAGGCGCCGGCGCTGACCACCGGAGAGGGTGGAGACGATCCGCCGCTCCATGCCGGACAGGTCGTACCGGTCGAGGAGTTCGGCGACCCGGTCCTTCGCGGCGGCAGTGCTCATGCCGTACAGCCGGGCCTGGGTGATCAGTTCCTCGCCGACGCGCTGGTCGCTGCCGGCCCCGTTGCCCTGGCCGACGTAGCCGATGCGGCGGCGCACCCCGGCCGGGTCGGAGAGCAGGTCGCACCCGGCGATCACGGCTTCGCCGGAGGTCGGGCGCAGCAGGGTGGCGAGCATCCGCAGTGTGGTGGTCTTGCCGGCGCCGTTCGGGCCCAGGAATCCGACCAGTTCGCCGTCGGCGACGTCGATACTCACGCCACGAACGGCCGCGACTTCCTGTTTCCCGGAACGGAACGTCTTGGCAAGGTCTCGTACCTTGATCATCTGCGATGCCTCATCCGGTCGTGCGCAACTGCCTTCGGGCATGGGAACATCACGCCGTGCGCATCGGTAGAAACGGCAGCGGTCCTCGCCCGTGCGATGCGCTGCTGGAGGTGTGATGACACGCACCACGGTGCGTGCACTGGGAACGTAACGGCCGTCGTTCCGGCCGGACAACCCCTAGTCGCCCCAGCGCGCGAAGGGGGCGTCGACCGCCTTCCCCGCTCCGGCGCCGCCACCGGTCGCAGGCAGCCGCTCCGACGAGGCCCGATGGCGACCGGCCGGGGACCGGGGCCGCTGCCGCCGGCCGATCTCCACCCGGGAGTAGACCCTGGGGTAGAGGCCGCCGGTGTCGACGAGCCGTAGTGTCGGCGGCACTGAACGTGAACCTGACCCGAAGCCGGCCCCAAGCCCCTGGAGGGACGAATACCGTGATCTCGGACACCCGCGGTGATGTGGACCTCATCAACATCCGACACCCGATGTCGCCCAGCACGTTCCGCATGGCCTTCTTCCCCCATCTCCTCCACTCCTCGCTGCAGTTGCTCGACCTCGCGGAGCTGCTGCTGCCGACGGTGGAGGTGCTGGCGTTCCAGTACCCCGGCGCGCACGACATCGACGGCCCGCCGCGGATCGGCGGCGTGGCCGACCTGGCCGAGCGGGCGTTCACGACGCTGACCGCGTGGACGGACCGGCCGCTGGCCCTGTTCGGCTACCGGGGCGGGGCCGAGGTGGCCTTCGAGGTGGCGAAGCGGCTGGAACGGGAGGCCGGCATCGTTCCGGCCACCCTGTTCATGGCGGACCGGAGCGGTTTTGCCGGGAGCGGTCCCGAACTGCGCTGCCCGGTGGTCGCCATGACCCGGGAACAGACTCCCCGGGCGACGGCCGAGTCGGTCCGTTCGTGGGAGTCCTGCACCACCGGCTCGTTCTCGCTGGAGGTCTTCCCCCGGACGCACGGTACCCCGGACGGCTACTGCCGGCAGGTCGCCAACCTGGTGCACGACCAGCTCATCTCGGGTGAGAACAAGGGGCTCTAGGGGCGGCTAAGGGTTTCCCGGGCGGGACACGGCTCCCTACCGTCGTCGGTGGGGACCGTGTTGACGTGCCGGTGGTGAACCGGAGGTCCTCTCAACCGTCCCGGACGACGACGGCACGTATGCCTCGGGCGGCTTCCTGCCCGGTTCGCGGCCACACGCGTCGGTCGCCGCCGGGCCCGAGGAAGGAAGCGCCCGACCAGTGACCTCGAAGATCTACGGCCCCGACACGGTGCTGACTCTCCCCGCGTTCGAACAGGAGGCCCTGCGCATCGCCGAGGCCCTCCGCGAGCGCGGTGTCGGCCCAGGCCAGCGTGTGGTGCTCAAGGCGGGGAACTCGGTGGCCTGGCTGGGCACACTGCTGGGCCTCATGCACGCCGGGGCCTCCATCGTGCTCGTCGACCAGCAGGAGACGGCGGAGGAGACCGACCGGATCATCCGGCGGACCGGGGCCAAGGTGGTCCTGGTCGACGAGGACTCCCCGATCGACCCCTCCCACGATCCGGTGCACCTCTACGAACTCCTGGTCGCCGCGGCCGGCCGGGAGACCGTCGAGCGCGAACTCGACGTCACGGACTGGGGCGCGATGCCGGACGGCCTGATCATGTGGACGTCCGGCTCCACCGGCCAGCCCAAGGGCGTCGTGAAGTCGGGCGGCAAGTTCCTCAAGAACCTGGAGCGCAACGCCCACCAGGTCGGCCACGTGGCGGACGACGTCCTGCTGCCGCTGCTGCCCTTCTCCCACCAGTACGGGCTGTCCATGGTGCTCATCGCCTGGATCACCCGGAGTTCCCTCGTGGTCGCCCCCTACAAGCGGCTCGACCGCGCGCTGCGGATGGCCGGTGACACCGGTGCGACCGTCATCGACGCCACGCCCGCCAGCTACCGCTCCATCCTCAACCTGATCGGCCGCAAGCCGGCTCTGCGGGCGCACTTCGAGCGAACGCGGATGTTCTGCGTCGGCGCTGCCCCGCTGGACGGCACGCTGGTCGAGCGGTACGTGGCCGAGTTCGGGCTGCCGCTGCTGGACAGCTACGGCAGCACCGAGCTCGGCAACATCGCCTTCGCCACCCTGGAGAACCCGGTCGCCACCGGCCGGGCCATGGAGGGCATCGCGCTGCGCGTCGTCGACGAGGACGGCCGCCCCGTGCCCGCCGGCCAGGCCGGTGAGATCGAGGTGGACACCCCGGACGGCATGGAGGGCCACCTCGCCGAGGACGGGTCGCTGCTGCCCGGCCCGACCGGCTGGCAGCGCACCGGTGACCTCGGCCACCTGGACGAGCACGGCAACCTCTTCGTCCTCGGCCGCAAGTTCGCCGTCGACCGGATGGGTTACACGCTCTACCCGGAGCTGATTGAGCGCAAGGTGGCGGCCGGGGGCTGCTCGGTCCGGATCGTTCCGCTGCCCGACGAGCGCCGCGGTTCGCAGCTGGTCTTCTTCGTCGAGGACGAGGAGGGCCGGGAGGCGGCGTACTGGAGGGAGGCCGTCCGTGGCATGCTGGCGACCTACGAGCAGCCCGACCGGGTCGTCGTCCTGGACCGGTTCCCGCTCAACCGCAACGGCAAGCCGGACAAGCGGCAGCTGGAGCAGCTGGCACAGGAGCAGCGGTAGCGGGCACACCGCCACCCGAGATCCCGGAGGTTTCCCCAGTGAGAATCGCCTGCCTTCAGGCCGTGTCCGGCACGAGAGGCGCCCGGCAGTCGTACGAGCAGCTGCGGGAGGCGGCGCGCCGCGCGGCCGAGGAGGGGGCCGCCCTCCTGGTCACCCCCGAGATCTCGATCGGCGGCTACCCCCTGCTCCCCGGCGTCCGGAACGAGGCCGCCGGGCCGGTTGACGGCCCGCAGTGCGCCGAAGTGTCGGCCATCGCGCGCGAGTTCGGCATCGGTCTGGTCCACGGCTGGCCCGAGACGGACGGCGACGCGCTCTACAACTCGGTCCGCCTGGTGGACGGTCGCGGTGACACCCTCGCGGTGTACCGCAAGACGCACCTGTACGGGCGGGCCGAGCGCGCCCTGTTCACGCCGGGCGACACCGCCGTCGTCCAGGCGTCCTTCGGCGGCCTGACCGTCGGTCTGCTGATCTGCTACGACGTGGAGTTCCCGGAGATCGTCCGGGCGCACGCGCTCGCCGGGACGGAGCTGCTGCTGGTGCCCACCGGGCTGATGCGGCCCTGGGAGTTCGTGGCCCGCACCCTCGTGCCGGCCCGCGCCTTCGAGAGCCAGCTCTACGTCGCCTACGCCAACTGGGTGGGCGAGCGCGGCGGTCTGGACTTCTGCGGCCACACCACGGTGGCCGCGCCGGACGGCACCGCCGTGCACCTGGGTGCGGACGCGGGCCTGCTGTTCGCGGACGTCGACCCTGCGGTGGTGGCCGGGGCGAGGGCCACGACCACGTACCTGGAGGACCGGCGTCCGGAGCTGTACCCGGCTTGATCCGACACGGGCCGCGGAGCCCGGGGGCGACACCACCGCGCGAGCCGGGGGTGTCGCCCCCGGGCTCTTCCCGTGAGGACGTTCCCCGGTGTCCGGGCATCCAGGTGGCCGACCGGTGGGTGACGCGCGAGAGGCCCGGGCCGGGGGGGCCCGGCCCGGCCGCTACTAGGACTGCGCCGCGCCACGGGGCGTGGAAGTTTCGGTGCGGGGGGCGGACTAGG
>NZ_JBHWDU010000089.1:0-12519 GCF_042734825.1 Kitasatospora sp. NPDC059648
GCCCGGGAGCGGACGGCCGGGGGCGCTCTGCGGCGGGACGCCGCCGAGGCGGGACGGCCCCGGCTGGCGCGGAGCGGGCGCCCCCGGCCCGCGCGGGTTCAGCCCGGCCGGCAGCGGCGGCTCGGCCGCCGCACCGCCGCCGTTGCCTCCGTACGGGTTCCCGCCGCCGCCCGGGCGGCCCTCCTGCCACGTGTTCATGCCGTCGAGGATGCCCGACCCGGGTGACGCTGACTCCCCCCGGGGGCCCCGCCAGGCCTCTTGTAGCAGTTTTGATGCACGTACCGGATCGTTCCGCCGTGAAACGCGCCCGTCACCCGGGTTCCGAGCGCCGAAACGATTCTTGACCGCTTCGAACGCAGCGTGTTTGCATTCCAGGCATGGACCAGGGTCGGGCACTCACGCGTCGGCGGCACGTCGACCTGCAGCGCGTGTCCGGTTCCCTCTGTCGCGGCTGAAGCGCACCCGTCGAGCCCGCCACCCCCACCGCAGCAGCCGAGCAGCGGCCGCTGCGAAGCGCCCCAGCTTCCAGCCAGAGGTGAACCATGGCCACCGTCCTGTCCGTTTCCGGCTCCCCGTCCGCCACCTCCCGCACCACCCGGCTGCTGCGCCACGTCGACGCCCGCCTGGTGGACCGCGGCCACCACGTCGTCCCCTTCGAGGCCCGCAGCCTGCCCGCGCACGCGCTGCTCGCCGGCGACTTCGACCACCCGGAGATCGTCGCCGTCACCGAGCTGTTCGCCCGCGCCGACGGCGTCGTCATCGGCACCCCCGTCTACAAGGCCGCCTACTCCGGCCTGCTCAAGGCCCTGCTCGACGTGCTCCCGCAGTACGCCCTGGCCGGCAAGGCCGTCCTCCCGCTGGCGACCGGCGGCTCGCCCGCGCACGTCCTCGCCGTGGACTACGCGCTGCGCCCGGTGCTCAGCTCGATGGGCGCCGGCCACGTCACCCAGGGCTGGTTCGTGCTCGACCGCCACATCACCGCCGCGGAGGACGGCAGGACCCTCGTCGAGTGCGGGAGCGACGCCCATCTCGTCCCCGTCGTGGAGGGCTTCGCCGACGCCCTCGAACGCCTGGCCGCACCCGTCCTGACCGGCTGAGCGGCCGCCCGCGCGCCCCCGTACGGGGCGACCCCGAGAAGGCCCGCGGCACCCCCTAGGGGGAGGGGGTGCCGCACCCGTAGAACCTTGGTTGCACCGCTTCATTCCGTCGGAGGACGAGCCCCCAGACGGCGACTCCTAACGTGGTTCTCACGTCCCCGCCCCTCCGAAGGCGGCCCGGTTCCGTCGGGTCCGCCACCCGACCGTGTCGGGAGGGTGGGGGTCAACGGGTGGGCCACTTCTTAGGAGACTCCAGTGACGACGGCAGCAGCCGTGTACGACCCCCAGCTCCCCGGCGGATTGTCAGCCGTCGCCGCCTCGGCCCGCCAGGTGACCAAGGCGTACGGATCGGGCGAGACCAAGGTGACCGCGCTCGACGCGGTGGACGTGGACATCCAGCGCGGCCGCTTCACCGCGATCATGGGCCCCTCGGGCTCCGGCAAGTCCACCCTGATGCACTGCCTGGCGGGCCTGGACACGGTCAGCAGCGGGCGGATCCGGATCGGCGACACCGAGATCACCGGCCTCAGGGACAAGCAGCTGACCAGGCTGCGCCGGGACAAGATCGGCTTCATCTTCCAGGCGTTCAACCTGCTCCCGACCCTGAACGCGCTGGAGAACATCACCCTGCCGATGGACATCGCCGGCCGCAGGCCCGACCAGGCCTGGCTGGAGCAGGTGGTGGAGACCGTCGGCCTGGCCGGCCGGCTCAAGCACCGCCCGACCCAGCTCTCCGGCGGCCAGCAGCAGCGCGTCGCGGTGGCCCGCGCGCTGGCCGCCCGCCCGGAGATCATCTTCGGCGACGAGCCCACCGGGAACCTGGACTCCCGGGCCGGCGCCGAGGTGCTGACCTTCCTGCGCCGCTCGGTGGACGAGCTGGGCCAGACCATGGTCATGGTCACCCACGACCCGGTCGCCGCCGGCTACGCGGACCGCGTGCTCTTCCTCGCCGACGGCGTGATCGTCGACGAGATGCACGCTCCGACCGCCGACTCCGTCCTCGAACGCATGCGCCGCTTCGACGGCAAGCGCACCAGCTGAGCGGCGGGACGACGAAACCATGCTGCTCAAGACCTCACTGCGGAGCTTCTTCGCCCACAAGGGCCGGATGGCGCTCTCGCTCATCGCCGTCGTGCTGTCGGTCGCCTTCGTGTCCGGCACCCTGGTGTTCTCCAACACCGCCACCGGCACCTTCTCCAGGCTGTTCGCCGCGACCGCCTCCGACATCTCCGTCCAGCCGCCCAAGCCGGCCGACGACGCGGAGCCGCAGGACGGGGACAAGCCCGCGACGGTCCCGGCCCCGCTCGCCCAGCAGGTCGCCTCGGTGCCGGGCGTGAAGACCGCGATCGGCCAGGTCATGGTCGGCAACGCGATCCTGGTCAACCCGGCCACCAACAAGCTGGTCGGCCCGACCAGCGGCGCGCCGACCCTGGTCGGCAACTGGACCGACACCCCGCGCAGCCCGGTGAAGATCACCTCCGGGCACGCCCCGCAGAACTCCGGCGAGCTGGTGCTGGACGCCGACACCGCCAAGAAGTCCCGGCTCGGCGTCGGCGACAGGGTCCGGGTCGACAACGCGAGCGGACAGCACCCGTACACGATCGTCGGCATCGCCACCTTCACCACCACCAACCCGGGCGCCGCGCTGGCCTTCCTGGACACCGCGACCGCCCAGCAGGTGCTGCTCGGCGAGCAGGCCTACACCTCCGTCGAGGCCTTCGGCGACGGCAGCCGCAGCAACGACCAGCTCAAGGCCGACGCCCTGGCCAAGGTGGGCGGCGGCTTCCAGGTCAAGACGGCGGCCGAGCAGAAGGACGAGAACACCAAGGCGATCGGCAGCGGCCTCGACTTCATGAAGTACGCGATGCTCGGCTTCGCCGGGATCTCGCTGATCGTCGGCGGCTTCCTGATCATCAACACCTTCTCGATGCTGGTGGCCCAGCGCACCCGCGAGATCGGCCTGCTGCGCGCCATCGGCGGCAGCCGCCGGCAGGTGAACGGCTCGGTGCTGGTCGAGGCGCTGATCCTGGGCGTGCTCGGCTCGACCCTCGGCGTGGCGGCCGGCCTCGGCGTGGCCGTCGGCCTGATCAAGCTGATGAACGCGATTGGCATGGACCTCGACGCGGGCGACCTGGAGATTGGGCCCGACGTCTTCGTGGCGGGCTACGCGGTGGGCATCCTGATCACCGTCGTCGCGGCCTGGATCCCGGCCCGCCGGGCCAGCCGGATCGCGCCGATGGCCGCCCTGCGCGATCACGGCACCCCGGCCGAAGCCCGCTCCAACATCGTCCGGACGGTCCTCGGGGTGCTGCTCACCGGCGGCGGCGCGGGCCTGCTGGTCCTCGCCGGCACGGCGGACGGAGCCGGCACCGGCGGTCGGCTCCTGGGCCTCGGCCTGCTGCTCACCCTGATCGGCTTCGTGGTGCTCGGCCCGCTGCTGGCGACCGTCGTCATCAAGGTGCTCGGCGCCCTGCTCCCGGCCCTGTTCGGGCCCTCCGGCAAGCTCGCCCAGCGCAACGCGATGCGCAACCCGCGCCGCACCGGCGCCACCGCCGCCGCCCTGATGATCGGGCTGGCGCTGGTGATCGGCTCCTCGGTCTTCAGCTCCTCGGCGGTCAGCTCGGCCAGTGCGCAGATCGACAGGTCGGTGGGCGTGGACTACATCGTCTCGGGCGGCCGGACCGGGGCCACCCCCGAGATGATCGACGCGGTGAAGCGGACCCCGGGCATCGACCACGTCACCACCGAGAAGGACCTCGACGCCAGGTTCCAGCTGCCCGACGGGAAGACCGCGCGGGGCGGGATCGCCGCGGTGCCGCCGGCCTTCTTCAGCACGGACTTCCGCCTGCCGGTCAAGTCCGGCGCGGTGGAGTCGATCAGCCGCGGATCGCTGGGCATCGGCGAGGGCTTCGCCACCGACCACCACCTCGTCGTCGGCGACAGCATCACCGTCCACTACGCCGGTGGCCACACCCAGGTGCTCCCGGTGGGCGTGGTGTTCGGGAAGGACTCGCTCTACGGGGACGCCTCCTTCGTCGACTTCGCCACCATGGCCAAGGCCGTCCCGGTGGCGGGCCAGTCCGTCGACCGGATCTACGCCAAGGTCGTGTCCGGCACCGACGTCGACAAGACGCTCACCGCCCTGCAGGACGCGCTCCGGCCGTACCCGCAGCTGACCGTCAAGGACCAGGCCGGCTACAAGGAGCTCGTGCAGTCCCAGGTCAACACCCTGCTCTACCTGATCTACGGCCTGGTCGGCCTGTCGATCACCGTCGCGGTGCTCGGCGTGGTCAACACCCTGGCGCTGTCGGTGGTGGAGCGGACCCGCGAGATCGGCCTGCTGCGGGCGATCGGGATCTCCCGCCGCCAGCTGCGCCGGATGATCCGGCTGGAGTCCGTGGTGATCGCCCTGTTCGGCGCCGTCCTCGGCACGGGGCTGGGCCTGGCCTGGGGCGTGACCGCCCAGCGGGTGCTGCGGGACCAGGGTCTCGGGACGCTCTCCGTCCCGACCGCCACGATCGTGGTGACGCTGGTCTCCTCGGTGGTGATCGGCCTGGTCGCCGCCCTGGTCCCGGCCTTCCGGGCGGGGCGGATGAACGTCCTCGCGGCCATCGCGACGGACTGACCCGGCGACGGGGGACGTCGGGTCACCCACGGGGGAGACCGGGGGGAACGGGGGAGCGGGGGCCGGTGAACATCCTGTCGGCGGCCGGCTCCGCCCTGTTCACCGGCGTTCACCGCCCACGCCGAACCTGCGCCGAACCTGCACCGATCCCGGCTGGATTCGGGCCCGGGGGAGCGGAACGGTACGGTGGTCGTGATCATCGAGCCGGTGCCGCCCTCCGGTGGACCGGGAGCAGCCGAACCGGGACAAGACGGCAACGCGTCGGCACCGGTACGGTTGGCCCCGATGAACACCAAGGCTGCTGAGGAGCTGCCGGCTGTTTCCGTGATCATGCCGGTGCTCAACGAGGAACGACACCTGCGCACGGCCGTCCGGCGCATCCTGGACCAGGAATACCCCGGGCCGATGGAAGTGGTGATCGCCCTCGGTCCCTCCACCGACCGCACCGCGGAGATCGCCGCCGAGCTGGTGGCGGAGGACCCGCGGGTGCGCACGGTGGAGAACCCCACCGGCCGCACCCCCGCGGGGCTGAACGCCGCGATCCGGGGCTCGCAGTACCCGATAGTGGTGCGGGTCGACGGCCACGGCCTGCTCACGCCCGGCTACATCGCCACGGCCGTCCGGCTGCTCGGTGAGATGGACGCCGCCAACGTCGGCGGCATCATGCACGCCGAGGGCGAGACCGAGTGGGAGAACGCGGTCGCCGCCGCGATGACCTCCAAGATCGGCGTCGGCAACGCGGCCTTCCACACCGGCGGCCTGGCCGGCCCGGCGGACACCGTCTACCTCGGGGTGTTCCGGCGCGAGGTGCTGGAGAAGCTCGGCGGCTACAACGAGGAGTTCATCCGAGCCCAGGACTGGGAGCTGAACTACCGCATCCGCCAGGACGGCGGGCTGGTCTGGTTCACCCCCCAGCTCAAGGTGACGTACCGCCCCCGGCCGTCCGTCCGGGCGCTGGCCAAGCAGTACAAGGACTACGGCCGCTGGCGCCGGGTGGTCACCCGCTACCACCGCGGCTCGGTCAACCTGCGCTACCTCGCCCCGCCGAGTGCGCTGCTCGCGGTGGTGCTCGGCCTGGTGCTCGGCGCCGCCGTCCACCCGGCCTTCCTCGCGGTGCCCGGCGGCTACCTGCTGGGCATCCTCGGCGGCGCGGTGGTCGAGGGCCGCGGCCTGTCCCTCCGGGCCAAGGCGCTGCTGCCCGTGGCGCTCGCGACCATGCACCTCAGCTGGGGCTTCGGCTTCATCACCTCGCCCCGCTCGCTGGCCCGCCGGGTGATGCGCAGCGTCGCTCCGACCCCCGAGGACGTGCTCTCCCGAGCACGTTGAGGCTGCCGCCGGCACTGCCCGCCGACCGGCGAGGAGTGCCGCGGGACTGACGGGAACCCCCGCCCCGGGTGGCTACTTGGCGCACGCGTCGACGTCGTCCGCCTGTACCCGCTGGAGGTCCTTCGGGGCCTCGGTCGGCGCCTGCGAGGGGGCCGCGAGGGCGTCCTTGCCGAGCACCAGCAGCAGCGGGTCCTTCGGGCCCGCCTTGGGGTTCGGCCGCACGGCGTCGGCGGGCAGTCCGAGGGCGGCGGCCAGCGCGGCGGCCTCGGCCTCCTGGCCGGCCGGGTGGGAGACCGTGGTGGTCGCGGCGGGCTGGGCGTCGGAGCCGACCGCCGCCCTGGCGAAGCCCATGGCCTTCAGCCTGTCCACCGTCGGCCCGGACTGTCCGCGCGTCCCGCTGCCGTTGCGCACCGTCACCGGGACGGCCTTGGTGTCCAGCGCCGGGGTGGTGGTGGTCGGCGCGGCCGGGGCGGGGGCTGTGGTCCCGGGGGCGGGAGGGGGCGTCTCGGTCAGCGAGCGGTCGCCCGCGATCATCGAGAAGACCTGGCCTGCGTCCGGCTGCTTCAGGATCAGCCGGTCCGTGTCCTTGGGGTCGTCCAGCACCGGCACGGTGGCGAAGGTGATGTTCTTGGTGTCCACCTTGCTGATGTCCTGCGCCAGGTCCTTCAGTTTGTCGACGCTGCCGATGGCGGAGTCCACGGTGAGCGCCTTGGTGGCGGCGTCCGCGAGCCGGTAGAGCTTGCTCGGGCTGGTCAGCGTGTCGTCGCTCTTGATCTTGCGGATCATCGAGCTGATGAACTGCTGCTGGAGCGGGATACGGGTGAGGTCGCCGCCGAAGCCGACCGCGTGCCGGGTGCGGACGAAGGCCAGTGCCTCCTCGCCCTGGACCACGTGGCGGCCCTTGGACATCTTCAGGTGCGAGTCCCTGTCGTCGATGTCCTTGCCCGCGCAGACCTCGACCCCGCCGACGGCGGTG
The DNA here is from genome assembly GCF_042734825.1 of Kitasatospora sp. NPDC059648. Classification (NCBI taxonomy): domain Bacteria; kingdom Bacillati; phylum Actinomycetota; class Actinomycetes; order Kitasatosporales; family Streptomycetaceae; genus Kitasatospora; species Kitasatospora sp. NPDC059648. The sequence goes on from NZ_JBHWDU010000089.1 coordinate 7,025, forward strand.
GAGAGCGTCTTCACCGCCTCGAAGTTGACCTGTACGAAGTGGTCGACCCGGATGCCCGTCATCTTCTCGACGGTCTTCCAGGTGCACCCCGCGTCGCGCCCGTCCTGGCCGAGGCTCTTGTTGAACATGTCCCGCGCCGCGCCCGGGACCTTCCTGCCCTTGTCGTCCTCGCACTCAGGTATCGGCACCATCAGGTCGCGCGGGATGCTGACCACGGTCGCGTTGGAGCGGTCCTTGGCGATGTGGAACAGCAGCGTGGTGTCGGCGTGCCCGGTGCTGCCCTCGTCGCCGTACTCGCGTCCGAGGCCCGCCCGGCTGTCCGTGCCGATCACCAGGACGTTCAGCGCGTCCCCGGCGGCCTTGGGCCGCTCCGCCTCGTCGCCCAGCTGGACCTTCACCGAGGTCAGGTTGCTGTTGAAGTGCTGGTACAGGTAGTACGCCCCGCCGCAGCCCGCGACCAGCACCAGGGCGCCCGTCCCGGCCGTCCACTTGAGCACCCGCCGGCGCCGGTTCCGCCGGGCGGCCGCGGCCGCCCGGCGACGGTCGTCCCGGCGGCCTCCGCCGTTGTACCGGCCGGTGTTCGGTTGCTCCTGCTGCACGGGATTCCCTACGTCCGGCCGTCACGGGCGCGGCCCACCCGGGCGGTGGGTCGATCCGGACACACTAGACGAGCCGAACGGGGGAATCGTTCCGGGTATGAGATCCGTCACGGAAAAGCAATGGCGGGGCAAACCCCGGTGCGGGGCTCAGTGTTGTGCGCAGGCGTCCATGTCGGCGGTGCGTCCCTCGAAAGTGGGCGAGTCGCTCGCCGAGGGTGACGCCGCCGCCCCGTCGGAGCCCGCGGCGGCCCCCGGGCTCGCCCCCGCGTCCGGCGCGGGCGTCGAATCGGGCGGCCGGACGGCGAGCTGCCGGTCCGCCCGCAGCGCGGTGAACAGCTGGGTGGTCTGCGGCTGCACGAACTCGTCCCGGTCCGAGTCGTAGCGGTACGGGCGGCGCGGAGCGGTCAGGAACACCACGTCCGGCGAGGGGATGCCGCGCAGGTCCTCGGTGAGGTCGTAGAGCGCGCCGAGCGAGGACAGGCCGCTGTCCGCCTTCACCGAGGAGGTGGCCGCGTCCAGCACCGGCCACAACTTGGCCGGGTTCAGCAGCACCCCCTGCGACTGCACCTTGCGGATCAGCGAGGCCAGGAACTGCTGCTGACGGCCCATCCGCTGGGTGTCGCTGCCGTCGCCGAGGGTCTCCCGGGCCCGGACGTAGCCGAGCGCCTGCTCGCCGTGCAGCATCTGGCGCCCGGCCGCGAGGTCCAGCTTGGCGTCCTTGTCGTGGATCGGCTGCGGCACGCACACCTCGACCCCGCCGATCGCGTCCACCATGGTCTTGAAGCCGCTGAAGTCGAGGATCACGTAGTGGTCGACCCGGATGCCGCTCAACTGCTCGACGGTGCGGATCGAGCAGGCCGGACCGCCCAGCTCGAAGGCCCAGTTGAACTGCATCGTCCCCGGCTTGCTGCGGCTGCCGTCCGGCTTCTCGCAGGAGGGCACCGTCACCATGACGTCGCGCGGGATGGAGACCGCCGTCGCGTGCTTCCGGTCGGCGGCCAGGTGCAGCAGGATCGTGGTGTCCGAGCGCCGGGTGCCGGACGGGCCGCCGTACGAGGAGTTGGTGCCGGTGCGGTCGTCGCTGCCGATCAGCAGGATGTTCCGGGCGCCCTCGGCCCCCGTGGCCCGGCTCGGACGCTCGGCCTCCAGCTTGGCCAGGAGCTGGTCGGTGGCCGAGTCGGTCCTGATGTTGCCGTCCAGCTTCCGGTACGCGATCCAGAACGTCACGCCGGTGGCGGCCAGCAGGAACGCGACGGCGCCGGCGGTGATCATCAGCCACCGCCGGCGCCTGCGCGCGCGTCCCGGTCCGCTCGGGGGAGCGTCCGTGGGGGGAGTCTCGTCGGTCGGGGGGTGCTCGGTGTCATCCTCGGCCATGGCAGGGATCCCTACCCGCCGGGGCGGCGCCGGGGTCAGCCGAGGCGGACAGTCACCCGTTCGGACTCGACCCGCTTCTCCCACTGCCCGGCGTCCAGGCCCTGCGAGTTGCGGCACAGCACCACCGAGGCGCCGGCCGCCAGCGGGGCCAGCAGGCCGGCCTCCAGACCGGCCCAGTCGTCGAAGGAGAGGGTGGACATCACCCGGTCGCCGGGCTTGAGGCCCAGGCGCACGGCCCCCTCCCGGGCCAGCGCCACGGTCTGCTCGCCCGTCAGCTTCAGCGGCAGGCCGTCCACCACGGTCTCCAACGCCTGCCCGTCCGGGGCGACGGGGGAGTACGGCGCGAAGCGGTCGCCCTGGCCGGGCACCTCGGCGGCGTAGTCGAGGAAGCCGTCCGGGCGGTGGGGGAAGCGGCCGCCGAGCGGCCGCAGGGCGAGCGCCACCCGCTCGCCCTCGCAGGCCTGGGCGGCCTCCAGGCCGTCCGGCCCGCTCACCACCAGGTCGGCGGCGGCCGGGTCGCCGTCCGGCACCGCCGTCACGCCGACCGACCAGCAGGCCAGCAGCCAGACGGCGCTCTGCCAGTGGGCGGGCAGCAACAGCGCGGCCCGGTCGCCCGGGCCGGCGTTCAATTCGTCCTGGAGGAGGTTGGACGTCTTGGCGACCCAGTTGTCGAAGGTCCGGGCGGACAGCTCCACCCGTTCGCCGGTGGCGTCGTCGTAGAAGGTGACCAGCGGGGCCGCGGGATCGACCGAAGGGGTGCCGCCGCGCAGGTATGCGTGCAGCAGCTCGACGGGGGTGCGGGCATCGGCAGCGAATGGCGCAGTCATGGTGCGCCCCAGCCTACGGCCTTCGAGTGTCCGGCCGGGAGGGGCGGGCGAGCGGGCGCGGAGCGGCGTGGCGAGCCGTCCGGTTTGCGGCGACGATCCCCTGTATGCGCCTTTCACACCAGGCCGCGCGCCTCTCGACCGGAGCCGTGCGCCTCCCGTTCCCCGCCGCGCTGCTTGCCGGATGCACCGCGGCCCTCCTGCTCCAGCCCGCTTCCACCGCCTCCGCCACGCCCCTTGCCCCCGGTGCCGAGCGCCGTGACTTCCCCGGCGGAGGGACGACCACCTCGCTCCCGCTGTCCGCCGGCCACGGCCTCGCACCGAGCACCACCCGACCGTACGAACTCCTCGGCGTCGGTTGGGACGGACCGCCCGGGGCCCTGGACGGCGGCTCCGTCCGGGTCCGCACCCGGGACGCCGCCACCGGCCGCTGGAGCGACTGGCACACCCTGGAGGCCGACCCCGAGGACGGCCCCGACCAGGCCCCGCACGGCGCCACCGCCCCGCTGTGGACCGGCCGCAGCGACGGCGTCGCCGTCGAGGTCCGGCCCGGCCCGGCCGGACCGCCGCCCGGACTCCGGGTCGACCTGGTCGACCCCGGCGCCGGTGCCCCCGCACCCGCCGCCACCCGCACCCTCCCCGCGGCCCCGGCCGACGGCGGCCACCAGGCGCCGCGCCCGGGTATCGTCACCCGGGCCGGCTGGGGCGCCGACGAGTCCCTGCGCGAACCCGGCTTCGAGTACACCGGCCCCGTCCGCGAGGTCTTCGTCCACCACACCGCGACCGCCACCGACTACGCCTGCAGCGACGCCCCCCGGGTGATCAGATCGATCTACCAGTACCACGTCAAGACCAGCGGCTGGCGGGACATCGGCTACAACTTCCTGGTCGACCGCTGCGGCACCATCTACGAGGGCCGGGCCGGCGGCGTCGCCCAGCCCGTCCACGGCGCCCACACCCTCGGCTTCAACACCGACTCCTCCGGCGTCGCCGCCATCGGCACCTTCGTCAGCGACACCCCGCCCCAGAGCCTCCTCGACGGCATCACCGCCATCTCCGCCTGGAAGCTCGGCCTCACCGGCCAGGCCGCCGACGGCCACACCAAGCTCACCTCGGGCTCCGACGCCAGCCGCTACCCCAAGGGCACGGTCGTCGACTTCGACGCCATCTCCGGCCACCGCGACGCCTTCAACACCGAATGCCCCGGCGACGCCCTCTACGCCCGGCTCCCCGCCCTGCGCGCGGCCGCGGCCAAACTCCAGGCGTAGGGCCCGTCTTTCGGACTCCCGCCCGCGGGTGGACGACGGGAGTTCGAAGACCGACCCCGGTGACGTCACCCTCCCCGCGTATCGTTCATAGCCTCAGGCACCACAGGAGGCGAGAGCAGTGACGGGCGGCAGCGAGGCGGTACGGCGCTGGCGGCCGGGCTTCCCGCTCGACCCCGTCCGCACCCTCCTGCCGCTGCGCCGGGGCCCCGCCGACCCCTCCTACCGCACCACCGGCGACGGCGCCGTCTGGCGCGCCTCCCGCACCCCGGCCGGCATCGGCACCCTGCGGGTGCTGCCGCGCCCCGCCGCCGGCGAGGTCGAGGCGATCGCCTGGGGCCCGGGCGCCCAGTGGCTGCTGGAGCGGCTGCCCGTCCTGCTCGGCGCGGAGGACGACCCCGAAGCACTGGTGCTGCCCCCCGGCCCGCTGCGCGACGCCCAGCGCCGCACGGCCGGGGTGCGGCTCACCCGGACCGGACTGGTCCTGGAATCCCTCGTCCCGGCGATCCTCGAACAGAAGGTCACCACCGACGAGGCCTACCGCGCCTGGCGCACCCTGCTGCGCGACTTCGGCACCCCGGCCCCGGGCCCCGCCGAGGGCATGCGGGTGGCCCCGTCGGCCCGCGAATGGGCGATGGTCCCCAGCTGGGAGTGGCACCGGGCCGGCGTCGACCCCAAGCGCTCCGCGACGGTGGTGCGCGCCGTCCGGCTGGCCCCCCGCCTGGAGGAGGCCTCCACGATGACTCACGAACAGGCCTTCACCCGCCTGACGGCCGTCCCCGGCATCGGCATCTGGACCGCCGCCGAAACCCTCCAACGCAGCAACGGCGACCCGGACGCGGTCTCCGTCGGCGACTTCCACCTCCCCAACCTGGTCGGCTGGGCCCTGGCCGGCCGCCCCCGCAGCGACGACACCCAGATGCTCGCCCTCCTGGAGCCCTACCGCCCCCAGCGCCACCGCATCTGCCGCCTCCTCCTGGCCACCACCTCCCACGCCCCCCGCTACGGCCCCCGCCTCACCCCCAACGACCACCGCCACCACTGAGCGGGACCCAACCGTCGTGGCCACGCGCCCCACGCGAACACCAACCCGCTCCCCTCCACGGCGCGCGGGCGACGCCCCGCGCGCCCCCGCCTACCACCCCGCCCCCCCCCACGCACCCACCACCCGCCTCCCCACCCCCCAGCCCCTCCCCCCACCCGACCCAGGCGAGAGGGACGCGCTGCGGGAGGGGCGGTGGAGGGGGTGGCTGCGGAAGGGGGCGTGACGGGTGATTTTCAGACTGCCAACGACGCCCAGCACCCCACCCACAGAATCGGCAGTCTGAAAATCACCCAGCCCCCGGAGCGGCCCCCCCCCGAACCGCCCCCGCCCCCCCCCCCCCCCCCCCCGCGCCCCCCCCCCCCCCCGGCGGGGGGGCCCGCGGCGCGGC
>NZ_JBHWDU010000089.1:12529-34497 GCF_042734825.1 Kitasatospora sp. NPDC059648
AACCGCCCCGGCACCCACCCTCCCGAGAGCCCACCCCCCGAACACCAACCCCCTACCGCACCACGACGAACCCGTCCACCCCTCGCTCCGGCCGCTCCCGCGGCTCCTCCGCCGGTCGGCCGACCGCGACGGCCCCCATCGGGTCCCACCCCTCCGGCAGGTCCAGCACCCCCCGCACCGTGTCCCGACAGAACATCGTCGAGGAAACCCAGGCGGACCCGTACCCCTCGCCCGTCAGCGCGACCAGCAGGTTCTGCACCGCGGCCCCCGCGGCCACCGTGAACATCTCCCGCTCCGCCGCGGCCCGCCGCGGATCCGGGTAGTCGTGCGACCCGTCCGTCACCAGGCACGGCACCACCAGGTACGGCGCGTCCCGCAGCACGTTGCCGCGGGCGGTGCGGCGGGCGATCCGGGCTTCGTCCCAGCCGTCGAGTTCGCGCAGGTCGCGCTGCCAGGCGCCGAGCATCGCGTCGAGCAGCCGGACCCGGGTCTCGGCGGACTCCAGCAGCACGAAGCGCCAGGGCGTGGTGTGGTGCGGCGCGGGCGCGGTGACCGCGGCGGCCACCGCGCGCCGGACGGCGGCCGGGTCGACCGGGTCGGCGGTGAAGGAGCGGACGGTGCGCCGCAGGGTGACGGCCCGGCGCAGTGCCTCGGAGGTGCCGAGCCGGAACATGTCGTCGGCGGCGGGGCGCACCAGCGGCCGGGTGCCGTCGCCGTCCTCGGCGGTGACCAGGTGTCCGAGCCCGCGGACGATCGCGACCGGGACGCCGGTGGCCTTGCCCTTGACCAGGTCGGCGGCGGCGGCGAGCTCGTCGGCGGTCGCGGTGACGGTGAGCACCAGCTCGTTGCCGTGGCTGTCGGTGCGCCCCCGGTGGTCCTCCAGTACGGACAGCCCGGCGGCGCCGATCGCGACGTCGGTGAGCCCGTTGCGCCAGGGCCGTCCGAAGGTGTCGGTGACGACGACGGCGAGCCGGCGCCCGGTGAGCTGCTGGAGCCGGGCGCGCAGCGCCCGCGCGGAGGCGTCCGGGTCCTCGGGAAGCAGTAGCAGGGTGCCGGGGGCGGTGTTGGAGGCGTCGACCCCGGCGGCGGCCATGACGAAGCCGTTGCGGTTCTCGACGATCCGGGCCGGTCCGCGCCGGGCGACCACCCGGACGGTCTCGGCGTCGATCGCGGCGTCACGGTCGGCGGTGTGCAGCAGCCGGCCCTCGGCCTTGCTGACGATCTTCGAGGTGACCAGCAGGATGTCGCCGTCCCGGTACGTCCCGGCCTTGGCGATCAGTCCGGCGAGGTCCGCCCCGGCGTCGACCTCGGGGATCCCCTCGACCCCCAGGACCTCCAGCGCCGGGATCACTTCCGTACCCGCTCGGCGAGGGCCAGCGCCGTCCGGGCCATCTCGGCGGTGGCCTCGACGTCGGTCATCAGCAGCGGGACGGCCCGGCAGGCGATCCCGGCGGCCTCGACCGCGGCGACAGCCTTCTCGTCCGCGGTGTCCACCAGCCAGCCGTCGAGCAGGTCGGGGCCGTAGTTGAGCGCGACCGCCTCGGCGGTGGCCTCGACGCCGACGGCGGCGAGCACCTTGTCGGCCATGCCCCGCACCGGGGCCCCGCCGATGATCGGGGAGAGCCCGACGACCGGCGCCGGGGAGGCGGCGACGGCCTCCCGGATGCCGGGGACGGCGAGGATGGTGCCGATCGAGACGACCGGGTTGGACGGCGGGAAGAGGATGACGTCGGCCTCGGCGAGGGCCTCCAGCACGCCGGGCGCGGGCTTGGCGGTGTCCGCTCCGACCGGGACGATCGCCTCGGCGTCGACGGCGGCGTGCAGCTTGACCCAGTACTCCTGGAAGTGGACGGCCCGGGTGCCCTGCTCGTCGGTGATCCGCACGTGGGTCTCGACCCGGTCGTCGCTCATCGGCAGCAGCCGCACGCCGGGGTTCCAGCGCACGCACAGCGCCTCGGTGACCTGGCTGAGGCTGTACCCGGCGGTGAGCATCTGGCTGCGGACGAGGTGGGTGGCGAAGTCCCGGTCGCCGAGCCCGAACCACTCGGGGCCGACGCCGTACTCCTTCATCTCGGCCTTGATCGACCAGGTCTCGTCGGTCCGGCCCCAGCCCTGTTCCTCGTTGATCCCGCCGCCGAGGGTGTACATCACGGTGTCGAGGTCGGGACAGACCTTGAGGCCGTAGAGGTGGATGTCGTCACCGGTGTTGCCGATGACGGTGATCTCGTCCTGCGGTCCGACCGCCGCGAGGAGCCCGCGCAGGAAGCGCGCCCCGCCGATTCCGCCTGCCAGTGCCACGATGCGCATGGAGTCATCCTGCCACGGTCGGACTCTTCGTCAGTCCGCGCTCAATGCCGCTCGGCCTGCTCCCGCGGGTGCTGTTCGGGGACGGCCGTGGCGGCGGCGCCGTACTGGTTCATCTCGGTCAGGCCCGGGGTGTAGAGGTGGATGGAGACGGCGGGTTCGAGCGCGCCGTTGACCACCTCGTGCAGGTAGCCGGAGGAGAACACCCGCTGCCCGCCGGGGCGCAGGGTGCGGGCGGCTGAGCCGCTGGGGGTCCCCCCGGCCGAAGGCTGGGGGAGGGTGAGGGAGCGTTCGATCAGCTCGCCCCGGACGACGGTCATCACGCCGGAGGACTCGCCGTGGTCGTGGAAGCCGCTGCTCTGGCCGGGCAGCCAGCTGAGCAGCCAGACCTCGTACCCCGGGCCGGTCTCCAGCCGGGCGTACCAGCGGGAGAGTGCGTCGTAGCGGACCAGCGGCTCCCAGCGGGCGCGGTCGGCGGCGATCTCGCGGACCAGCCGGGCGTACTCGGCGACGGTGGTGGGGTGGCCGGGCAGGTCGGTGCGGGCGAGGTGGGGGAAGGCGAGTGGGTCGCCGGCGATGGAGACGTCGCTGAGACCGTCCGCCCAGCGGTGTCCGTCCGTGCGGCGGACGGCGGGGGAGAGGCCCAGGCGGGCGAGCTTGTTGCGGTCGCGGTTCCGCCTGCGGATGCGGATCATGCGCACGGTAGTCGTCCTCGGATGAGTCGGCTGGTTCGGGGAGCAGCCGGATCCGGGATGTCCTGGGGCGGGAATCGCGGGCGGCCTCTGTGCTTCCTGGGGGCGGCGCGCGGTGGGACGCGGGCGCCTAGATACAGCAGGAACAGAGGCGACAACAGGAGTTCACGGCACGGCGGAGCGTGGAACCGCTCCGGGGGCTGGCGAACTCTGACATAAGGGCAAGGACATCGCATCCGCCGGGTCGGTGTCAACTCGGAGACTGCGGCATTCGAGTGGATTAGGTGCGGATCTTGCCCGGATGGGGTGATTCATCACTCTCTATGTTTCGATGGGAAGATCGCCGGGAAGGCAGGCCGATGACCGGCCTGTGACGATGACCGGGCGTCATTTCGCGAATGCTTGCGGATATTTCGCTGCTGTCCGGGGCTTTCGGACTGAAGGTCCGATGTGTCCGAATATGTACACTATTCGTAACGGCTTGGTGCCAGTGAGTGAATCCCGGCCTCAATACCAGAGCTCGGCTTGACTGGGCCAGAGTGACGCAACTGTAATTTCACTCGTGTCGTCAGCCGCACGAGGCAACGGCAACCACGGGGACGCCAAGTAGGGGCAGAGGAGGCGCGCCACATGAGCGAGCTCTTTGAGCTGTTGATCGGGGACGGCATCGCGGAGGACGAGGAGGAACTCGGTTGGCAGGAGCGCGCGTTGTGCGCCCAGACCGACCCCGAGTCCTTCTTCCCCGAGAAGGGCGGCTCTACCCGCGAGGCCAAGAAGGTCTGCCTCGCCTGCGAAGTCCGCTCGGAATGCCTGGAGTACGCCCTTGCCAATGACGAGCGTTTCGGCATCTGGGGCGGACTCTCCGAGCGCGAGCGCCGTAGGCTCAAGAAGAGCGCGGTCTGAGCGCGGCGGCCTCCGGCTCCCGCTGACCCTCCGCCAACGGAGGAGGGCCACACAGTTGTACGAGCGCCTCACCGCGACGGTGGGGCGCTTTCGCGTTCCCGGGCCGCCTCTTCCGCTCCTCCCCGGGCCCTTCTTCACCGCCTCCGCACCGGCACCGCGCACGAGACGGCCATCGGGAGCCGTTAGTGTGGTGCGCCATCCGGTTGCCGTTCACCGGCTGTGTCCACCGAGAACTGGGGCCCGCGCACTCGATGACCGTCTACAGCCACCAGAGCGGCTTCACCGCTGCCAGGCCGCCCGCCTACCCGCGCCACCTGGTCACCGCGGTGATCGTCTCGCACGACGGCGCCCGCTGGTTGCCGCAGGCCCTGGCCGGCCTGCTCGGCCAGGACCGCCAGGTCCAGCGGATCCTCGCCGTCGACACCGGATCCACCGACAACTCCCCGCAGCTGCTCGCCGACACCCTCGCCGACTGGCTGCCCGAGAGCGGCCCGCTGGTGCTCGGCCGCCGGGCCGGCTTCGGCACCGCCGTCGCGGAGGCCGTCTCCGGAGCCGCGCCCCTGCGCCCGGAGGACCTCCCGTACCGGCTCGACCCCTCCGGCTACGACCCGGTCACCGGCGACTGGGACGACTTCGGCGACCCGCTCGGCCAGGAGGACGACCTCGGCCGCGGCGGCCCGCGCGAGACCCAGCCGGTCGAGTGGCTCTGGCTGCTGCACGACGACTGCGAGCCGCAGACCGACGCGCTGCGCCGACTCCTCCAGGTCGCCGACTCCACCCCGAGCGCCGGCGTGGTCGGCCCCAAGCTGCGCAGCTGGTACGACCGCCGCCAGCTGCTGGAGGTCGGCGTCACCATCGCCCGCTCCGGCCGCCGCTGGACCGGCCTCGACCGCCGGGAGCAGGACCAGGGCCAGCACGACCAGGTCCGCCCGGTGCTCGCCGTCTCCAGCGCGGGCATGCTGGTGCGCCGGGACGTCTTCGAGGAGCTCGGCGGCTTCGACAAGGCCCTCCCGCTGATGCGGGACGACACCGACTTCTGCTGGCGGGTCAACGCCGCCGGCCACCGCGTGGTGGTAGCCCCCGAGGCGGTGCTGCGGCACGCCGAGGCGGCCAGCCGAGAGCGTCGGGCGATCGACTGCGGCCCCGCCCACCCGCACCGGGTGGACAAGGCCGGCGCCGTCTACGCCCTGCTCGCCAACTGCAGGGGTGCGCTCTTCCCGTACGTGCTGCTGCGCCTGGTGCTCGGCACCCTGGTGCGCGCCGTCACCAACCTGCTCGGCAAGGACCCGCGCCAGGCCGTCGACGAACTGGCCGGCCTCGGCCACGAACTCGTCCGCTTCCCGAGGCTGTTGGCCGCCCGCAAGCAGCGCGCCCGGACCAGGGCGGCGGACGCCCTGGACGACCGCACGCTGTTCCCGGCCCCCGGCGCGACCACCCGGCTCGCCGTCGAGGGCGTGATCGGCTCGCTCGGAATAGGGGGCGGCGACGACTCCGGCAGCCGCCACGGCTCGGTGGAGGCCGGCGGCGACGAGGACGGCGAGGACCTCGTCGTCGAGCAGTTCGCGCTGCTCAAGAAGCTGGCCCGGCGCCCCGCGCCGGTGCTGTTCGCCGCCCTGCTGGTGTTCGCCCTGGTCGCCTGTCGCGGCCTGTTCGGCGGCGGCGAGCTGTTCGGCGGCGCCCTGCTGCCCGCCTCCGACGGCGCGGGCGGCCTGTGGTCGATGTACGCGGACGCCTGGCACCCGATCGGCACCGGCTCCACCGCCGCCGCGCCGCCGTACCTCGGGGTGCTCGCGGTGCTCTCCTGGCTGCTGTTCGGCCACGCCGACCTCGCGCTCACCCTGCTGGTGGTGCTCACCGTCCCGCTGGCCGCGGTCAGCGCCTACCTGGTGTCCCGGCCGCTGCTGGACTCCAAGCTGGTCCGGGCCTGGGCCAGCGCCACCTACGCGCTGCTGCCCGCCGCGACCGGGGCGCTCGCCCAGGGCCGGATCGGCACCGCCGTCCTCGCAGTGCTGCTGCCGCCGCTGGCCCGCGCCGCCGCGATCGCGGCCGGTCTCGGCATCCGTCAGGAGAGCGCGGCCAAGGGCGCCCGCCCCGGCTGGCGGCCGGTCTGGATGACCGTCCTGATGCTCACCCTGGCCACCGCCTTCGTCCCGCTGACCTGGGCGCTCGCCGTGCCGTTGTGCCTGGCGACGCTGGTCGTCGCGGTGCTGCGCGGGGGCGCCTTCGGCACCGGCGGTACGGCGCTGCGGCTGCTCGGCCTGCGCGTGCTGGTGATCCTCGCGGTGCCGGTCGCGGTGCTCGCCCCCTGGTCGCTGAAGGTGCTGTCGCACCCGCAGTGGCTGCTGCTGGAGGCCGGGCTGCCCGGGCTGCACGGCGCCGGGGCGAGCGCGGCCGGCCTGCTGCTGGTCAACCCGGGCGGCGCCGGGGTGCCGCCGGTCTGGCTCTCCGCCGGTGTCGTCCTGGCCGCACTGGCCGCGCTGCTGCGCGCCGACCGGCGCCGCGCGGTGCTCGCCGCCTGGGGCGCGGCCGGCGCCGGCCTGCTCTTCGCGGTCGCGGTGGCGGGCACCTCCGTCACCCCGGCCTCCGGCGGCCCGGCGGTGCCCGCCTGGGCCGGGCCGGCCACCCTGATCGCCGGGATCGCCCTGCTCGCCGCCGCCGCGATCGGTGCCGACGGCGCCAACGCCCGCGTCGCCGGGATCGCCTTCGGCTGGCGCCAGCCGGTCGCCGCCCTGGTGGTGGCCGCCGCGGTGCTGGCCCCGCTGGGCACCGGCCTGTGGTGGGCGCTGACCGGCGCCGACGGTCCGCTGCACCGCGCCGGCGCCGGCCAGGTGCCCGCCTTCATCGCCGAGGAGGCCGGTACCACCGACCGGGCCCGCACCCTGGTCGTCACCGGGCAGAAGGGCGCCGTCCGCTACACCGTGCTGCGCGGCGCCGGCCTGACCCTCGGCCAGGCGGAGTCAACCGTCGACCCGGCCACCGGCACCCAGGACGGCCTGAACAAGATGGTCGGCAACCTGCTGGCAGGCTCCGGCGCCGACCAGGCGAACGCCCTGGCCGGCTACGGCGTCGCCTACGTGCTGGTCGAGCGCCAGGCCGTCAACGCCTTCAAGGACGTCCTGGACGCCACCCCCGGCCTGGTCAAGGCCAACCAGGAGGGCGACACCGCGCTCTGGCAGGTCAACGGCGCCCCCGCGGTGCGCGCGGTGATCACCGCCCCGGGCGCCACCCCGGTGGTCGTCCCGGCCGGGGTCCGCGACCTCTCCACCACCGTTCCGGCCGGTCCGGACGGCCGGGTGCTGCGGCTCGCCGAGTCCGCCGCCCCCGAGTGGAAGGCCACCGTGAACGGCACCGCCCTGGAGCCCACCACGGTCGACGGCTGGGCGCAGGGCTTCAAGCTCCCGGCCGCCGGCGGCAAGCTGAGCGTCACCCGCGAGGACAGCCTCGTCCACACCGGCTGGATCTGGGCCCAGGTACTGCTCGGGCTCACCGTCCTGGTACTGGCCCTGCCGGGCCGCCGCAGCCACAAGGACGACGACCTGCCCGAGGAGGTGGTGGCCGCCGCCGCGCTGGCCGCCGCCCAGGCGCAGGCCCCCGCCCCCGGCAGTCGTCGGGCCCGCCGGATGGCCGAGCGCGGCGAGGGCGGCGAGCCCGGCGCCGAGGAGCCCGGTGTGTACGACGGCGGGCCGGGCGCCGTCCCGGCGCAGTCCGCCGGCGAGCCGGTGACCGGGGCGGTCCAGGCGGCCGCCGCCGTCCAGGAGTCGGAGCCGTACACCGACCCGTACCAGTCGTACCAGCAGGCCGACCCGTACAGCTACGACCAGTACGCGGCCCAGCAGCCGGCGGCTGCGCCCTACGGCGGCCAGGGGTACGACGGCCGGGCGTACGACGGCCACCAGCAGCAGGCGTACCCGCAGCAGGGCTACGAGCAGCAGGGCTATGAGCAGCACGGCTACGAACAGCAGGGCTACGAGCAGTACCCGCAGGAGCAGTACGGCTACGACCCCTACCAGCAGCAGCCCGGGCAGGCCCAGCAGGCCTGGCTGCCGGGCCAGCAGCAGGGCGAGCCGTACTACGACCCCAGCGACCCGGGCGGCACCGGCCACTCCGCCGCGCACTACCCTCCGCACCAGCACGGATCGGGGAACTGACCCGCGATGAAGAAGCCCGCTTTCAGGAAGAAGTCCGGCGCCGGGCCCGAGGAGGCCTTCGAGCCCGCGGCCGTCGAGCCGGCCGGGGCCGGGGAGCCCGCCCGCGCGGCGGTCGAGCTCCCCGGCCGCTCCGCCGGGACGACCACCCGGTCCCTGCTGGCCGCGGCCGTGGTGCTGGCGGCGGTCCTCGGGATCGCCGAAACGCGCCCGCCGGCCGGCCCGGCCAAGGCGGATGCCGGGGGCGCCCCCAGCACCGCCCAGGTGGAGCGGACGGCGGCGGTCTGCCCGCAGCCGTTCCAGGGGCTGACCGGCTCGACCACGCTCACCGCCTACACCCCGCCCGGCACCGGCTCCGCGACCGGCGGCGCGGGCTGGCTCTCCGACCAGTCCGCCCCCGCGACGCCGCCGACCGCCGCCCCCTCGGCCCCGGCCTCCGCGCCTCCGAACGGATCGCCCGCCGCGGCCCCGAGCGGCTCGTCCACCGCCGCCCCGAGCGGCTCGGCGACCCCGGGCCCTGACAAGAACGCCGCGCCCGCCGACGCCAAGCTGACCCTGACCAAGCCCGGCACTCCGGCCACCGGCCCGGCCACCAACGGCGACGGCGCGCCCGGCACCGGGGCCGTCGCCACCGGCGCGCTCGCCCCCGGCTTCACCGTCACCCAGACCACCGTGGTCACCGAGCAGCGCGGCCTGGGCCTGTCCGGCCTCACCTGCACCCCGGAGAACACCAGCTTCTGGTTCGCCGGGGCCAGCACGGCCGGCGACCGGGTCGACTACCTCAGCCTGGTCAACCCCGAGTCCTCCGCCGCCGTGGTCGACATCCAGCTGTACGGCGACAAGGGCCTGATCGAGAACGACGCCGCCAACGGCATCACCGTCGCCCCCGGCAGCTCGCAGTCCGTCCTGCTGTCGACCCTCAGCAAGGGCGCCGTCACCGACCTCGCCGTGCACGTGGTGGTCCGCTCCGGACGGGTCGGCGCCGCGCTGCACGCCGCCGACGGCTCCAAGGGCGCCGACTGGGTCCCCGCCTCGGCCGACCCGGCCCCCACCCAGGTGCTGCCCGGCCTGCCCGCCGACACCGCCGCGGCCCGCCTGGTGGTCTGGGCGCCGACGGACGACGACGCCGACCTGAAGATCCAGCTCTCCGGCAAGAACGGCTGGTTCACCCCGGCCGGCAACGAGTCGATCCACGTCAAGGCGGGCATGGTGGCCGCCGTGGACCTCGGCAAGGTCACCAGGGACGAGGTCGCCGGACTGCGGTTGTCGCCCAGCGACGACAAGCACGCCGTCCCGGTCGTGGCCGGCCTGCGGATCGACCGCACGGGCGGCAACGGCAAGAGCGACGCCGCCTGGCTCACCGGCAGCAACCCGGTCGGCGCCCGCGCCACCGTCGCCGACAACCGGGCCGGCGCCTCCACGCTGTTCCTGACCTCCACCGGCGACGCCGCCACCGTCAAGGTCACCGCTTCGGCCGGCAGCGGCGGCGGCACGCCGGCGACCAAGGAGGTCCAACTCCCGGCCGGCGGCACGGTCGCCGTCCCGGCGCCCGAGCCCGCGGGGCTGAACGGGGTCTTCGCGCTCACCGTGGAGACCGAGTCCGGCGGCCCGGTGGTCGCGGCCCGGATGCTCTCCGTCCCCAACAAGGACGTGCCGATGTTCACCGTCCAGGCGCTGCGCGACGACCACAGCACCGTCCAGGTCCCGCAGGCTGCCCAGGACCCGGGCGTCGTGCTGCGCTGACCCTGCCCTTCCGGGGCTCCGCGGGGCCCCGGAAGGGTCAGTCCTCGTCGTAGCGCGGGTCGATCGCGTCCGGGGACAGCCCCAGCAGCTCGGCCACCTGCTCGATCAGGATCTCGTGCACCAGCGCGGCCCGGTCCTCCCGGGTCTTCGCCCGGATCTCCACCGGCCGCCGGTACACCACGATCTGGCTCTTGCGGCCCTTCTCGCCGGGGGACACCCGGCCCAGCGGTACGCCGTCCTCGGCGTCGGCGCCGTCCGCCTCGTGCAGCGGCACCTCCTGCACGGCGAACTCCACCTCGATCAGCTGCGGCCACCGCCGCTCCAGCCGCTCCACCGACTCGCGCACGTAGTCGTCGAACAGTTCGGAGCGGGTGAGCGAGATCGGCACCTGGGGCGGCGCCAGCGGGCCGCGCAGCCCCCTGCCGTGCCGGTCGCGGTGCCGGGGGCGGCGCGAAGGGCCTGTCGATGACTGCGGTGCGGAGCTGTCCATATCACTGCCGAGAGTAGTCCTTGGCGGGTCGGAAGTGGACCACTCCGACGGGGAATCGCCGGGGCGACGGCGCGTGCCCGGACGGCCGGAGCGAGCGGCGCGTCGGGAGCCGCACGGCGCGCCGGGGGCGCCCCCCCGGGCCCGGCCGGGGCGTTCGCGCGGGCGCGCGGACCGCGACACGGCACCCCCGCCGGGCAGGCGGTCTTCGCTCCCCGGCGGGGAGTGCGGTACCGTCCACCCTCGTGAGCTCTGTACGTCGTTGTTCGCGGACCGCGTGCGGCCGACCGGCCGTCGCGACGCTGACGTACGTCTACGCGGACTCCACCGCCGTGCTGGGCCCGCTCGCCACCTATGCCGAGCCGCACTGCTACGACCTGTGCGCCGAGCACGCCGAGCGGCTCACCGCCCCCCGCGGCTGGGAGGTCGTCCGGCTCGCCGCCGAGGCCGGACCGCTGCGCCGCAGCAGCGACGACCTGGAGGCCCTCGCCAACGCCGTCCGCGAGGCCGCCCGCCCGCCGACCCCCCGTCAGGTCCGCGCCCCCGAGGGGGAGTCCACCGAGGGCGGCCGCCGCGGCCACCTCCGGGTGCTGCGCTCGCCCGACAACTGAGTTCCTGCCGGCGGGCCCCGCCGGCGGACCCCGCCGCCCTCACCCGGCACGATGCGTTCGCCCGGCCCGGGTACGCTGCCCGTCTGACCTCACCGCGCCCCGTCGACCGAACGGGCGGGTGGCCGACGTATCGATCAGACAGAACCAGGGTGGAGCCGCAGTGCGCGACCTCAAGCAGCTCGTGAAGGCGTACGACGTCCGAGGGGTCGTCCCGGACCAGTGGGACGAGAGCCTGTCCCGGGCCTTCGGCGCCGCGTTCGTGCAGGTCACCGGCGCGTCCGCGATCGTGGTCGGCCACGACATGCGGCCTTCCTCCCCGTCGCTCAGCCGGGCCTTCGCCGAGGGCGCTGCGGCCTACGGCGCCGACGTGGTGCAGATCGGCCTCTGCTCGACCGACCAGCTCTACTACGCCAGCGGCAAGCTCGACCTGCCCGGCGCGATGTTCACCGCCAGCCACAACCCGGCCCAGTACAACGGCATCAAGCTCTGCCGGGCCGGCGCCGCCCCGGTCGGCCAGGACACCGGCCTGTCCGAGATCCGCGAGCTGGTCGAGTCCTGGACCGCCGAGGACGACACCGTCACCGTCCCGGCCCGCGACGTGGAGCCCGGCGCGCTCTCCGAGCAGGAGACCCTGCGCGGCTACGCAGACCACCTGCTGGGCCTGGTCGACCTCACCGCGATCCGCTCGCTGAAGGTCGCCGTGGACGCCGGCAACGGCATGGGCGGCCACACCGTGCCGACCGTCTTCGACGGCCTGCCGATCGAGCTCGTCCCGATGTACTTCGAGCTGGACGGCACCTTCCCGAACCATGAGGCCAACCCGCTCGACCCGAAGAACCTGGTCGACCTCCAGGCCAAGGTCCGCGAGGTCGGCGCCGACATCGGCCTGGCCTTCGACGGTGACGCCGACCGCTGCTTCGTCGTCGACGAGCGCGGCGAGCCGGTCTCCCCGTCCGCGATCACCGCCCTGGTCGCCGCCCGCGAGATCGCCCGCGCCAAGGCCGCCGGTGAGACCGAGCCGACGATCATCCACAACCTGATCACCTCCTGGACCGTCCCCGAGGTGGTCCGCGAGCTCGGTGCCACCCCGGTGCGCACCCGGGTCGGCCACTCCTTCATCAAGCAGGAGATGGCCGCCACCGACGCCGTCTTCGGCGGCGAGCACTCCGCGCACTACTACTTCCGCGACTTCTGGCGCGCCGACACCGGCATGCTGGCCGCGCTGCACGTGCTGGCCGCGCTCGGCGGGCAGGAGCGCACCCTGTCCGAGCTGACCGCCGAGTACGACCGCTACGCCGCCTCCGGCGAGATCAACAGCACCGTCGCCGACCAGGCCGCCAGCACCGCCGCCGTCCGCGCCGCCTACGCCGGCCTGGAGGGCACCACCGTGGACGAGCTGGACGGCCTCACCGTGGCCGGCCCGGACTGGTGGTTCAACCTGCGCGCCTCCAACACCGAGCCGCTGCTGCGACTCAACGTCGAGGCCAAGGACCCGGCGCGGATGGCCGAGCTGCGCGACGGCGTGCTGGCCGTCGTCCGCGGCTGAGCCCCGTCGTCGGGGCCGGGCCCCGCGCCCGTCAGGGGCCGAGCCCAGCGCCCGTCCGCGCTCCGGCGGAGCGCGCCTGACCGAAGCACGCGGTGCCCCGGCCGGTAGGGTTGCCTATCGGCCGGGGCACCTCCGTGCCACCACCGAACTTTGGAGAGCCCCATGAAGCTCGAATCCTTCCTGCTGGAGATCCTGGTCTGCCCGCAGTGCCGGGCCGCGCTCACCGAGGGCGGCACCGAGGAGCAGCCCGAGCTGGTCTGCACCGGCGCGGACTGCGGCCTCGCGTACCCGGTCCGCGAGGGCATTCCGGTTCTTCTGGTGGACGAGGCCCGCCGCCCGGCCTGATCCTGTTGGGGCGTGTCGGACACGCCCCCGGGGCGGAAGCCCCGCCCGCGCCCGTCGACCACAGGACAGCCGGAGGCCCGCCGCATGCTCGACGACACCCTGCTCGACGACCCGGCCGCCCTCCAGCGCGCCGACCACGACCGCGCCCTGCTGGCCCTGGCCGGGGCCGGCGCCCGGGTCCGCACCGCGCTGCGGCAGTCCGACGCGGCCGGCCTCGACCGGCTGCGCCCGGACGGCCGCCCGCGCGCCGTCCTGGTCGCCGGGCACGGCAGTGCCCTGACGGCGGCCGAGATCCTCGCCGTGCTCTCCGGCTCCTCCGCGCTGGTCACCCCGCTGCCGCCGACCGAGGCCGCGGCCCCGCGCGCCGACCGGGCCGGCGCCCCGCCCGCCTTCACCGCCGGGCTCGGCTGGCAGCTGCCCGGCTGGGTCGGCCCGCTCGACCTGCTGGTGGTCAGTTCCGCCGACGGCGGCGAACAGGGCCTGATCAGGCTCGCCGAGCAGGCGTACGCGCGCGGCTGCGCCATCGTCGTCACCGCCCCGGCCGGCAGCCCGCTGGCCGAGGCGGCGCTGCAGGTGCGGGCCTTGCCGCTGCCGTACGTCGCCGCCGTGATGCCCGACGAGGGGCTGCCCGCCGTGCCGGCCGCCGAACCGGACCTGCCGCCCGAGGACCCGGCCGCGCTGTGGTCCCACCTGGCCCCGCTGCTGGCGCTCGCCCAGAAGCTCGGCCTCACGCAGCTGCCGTACGACGCGCTGCCGGCCGTCGCCGACCTCCTGGACGCCACTGCCGTGCGCTGCCGCCCGGACGCCGCCGCGTACACCAACCCGGCGAAGGGGCTGGCCGCCCGGCTGGCCGGGACGGTCCCGCTGCTGTGGGCCGAGGGCCCGGTCGCCGGCGCTGCCGCCACCCGGTTCGCCGCCCAGCTGGCCGACCGGGCGGGCCGCCCGGCGCTGGCCGGGGCGCTGCCGCAGGTGCTGACCGCCCACCGCGGCATGTTCACCGGCCAGTTGGGCGCGGGCGCGGACCCGGACGACTTCTTCCGCGACCGGGTCGAGGAGCCCGATCCGCTGCACCTCCAGGTCCTGCTGCTGCGGCACGTCCCCGGTACCGGCTCCTCGGAGGAGCAGGACGGCCCCGCCGAGGTGACCGAGGGCGACGAGCGGCCGCGCAGCTTCGGCGTCAGCCGGGCGCACCGGCTGGCCGCCGCCCACGAGGTCCGGCTGACGGAGTACGCGAGCACCCTCCCGGACCCGCTGCACGCGCTGGCCGACCTGATCGCGCTGACCGACTTCGCCGCCGTCTACCTGGGGCTCGCCGCCGCGCAGTCCTGAGCGCCGTGCCGCGCGGGCCTGAGCGTGCTGCCGATAGGTTGGGGCGCATGAGCACTGAGGGCGGGACGAAGGCACTGGTGGCGGCGCTGTCCGCGAATCTGGCGATCGCGGCGGCGAAGTTCACCGCCTTCGGCTTCACCGGCTCCTCCTCGATGCTGGCCGAGGGCGTGCACTCGGTGGCCGACTCCGGCAACCAGGTGCTGCTGCTGATCGGCGGCAAGCGGGCGCGCCGGGCGGCGGACGAGGAGCACCCGTTCGGGTACGGGCGCGAGCGCTACGTCTACGGCTTCCTGGTGGCCATCGTGCTGTTCAGCGTCGGCGGCCTGTTCGCGGTCTACGAGGGCTGGCACAAGGTCAACCACCCCGAGGCGCTGGAGTCCTGGGGCTGGGCGGTGGGCGTGCTGCTCTTCGCCATCGCGATGGAGGGCTGGTCCTTCCTCACCGCGGTGCGCGAGTCCGCCAAGGCCAAGGGCGGTCAGGGCTGGGTGCAGTACATCCGCACCGCCAAGGCGCCGGAGCTGCCGGTGGTGCTGCTGGAGGACGCCGGCGCGTTGATCGGCCTGGTGCTGGCGATGTTCGGCGTCTCGCTCACGGTGGCCACCGGCAACGGCGTCTGGGACGGCATCGGCACCCTGTGCATCGGCGTGCTGCTGGTGCTGATCGCCGTGGTGCTCGCGCTGGAGACCAAGTCGCTGCTGCTCGGCGAGTCCGCCGACAAGGGATCGGTGCGGCGGATCCGGGCCGCGCTGGTGGACGGCGAGACCGTCACCGGGGTGATCCACATGCGCACCCTGCACCTCGGGCCCGAGGAACTGCTGGTCGCCGCCAAGATCGCCGTCAACGCGGAGGACAGCGCCGCCCGGGTGGCGGCCGCCATCGACGCGGCCGAGGAGAGGGTCCGGGCGGCCGTCCCGATCGCCCGGGCGATCTACCTGGAACCGGACGTCTACAGCGCCGAGAAGGCCGCCGCGGGCGAGGACCCGACGGCCACCCCGGGCGGCCCCGGGCCGGCCGCGGCGCACTGACGCGCCGTCCGCCCGGCTCGCGGGCGGCCCCCCCGGTCGGGTGCCCCCGGGCCGGGGTCGAGCGGCGGTCGGATCGGCGACCGAAATCGTTCATCCCCGGACGCCCGGTGGGGCTGCCGGTGTAGATTCGTCACCAGAGCCAGAACGTCGCTGCTGATGGCGGTCGATCGGCGGTCCGTGCCCCCAGGGGTGTGCGCCGGTCGAGGGAGAGAGGTCCTCCGACGGTTTGTGCTGCGCAGCGGGGAACCGCGGTCCGCACCCCCGGACCAGGTCGCCCCGGCGTAGCCGTGCACCCGGACGGCTCGCCATGCGCAACGCACATCCGGACCTTGGCCCCGCCCCACCCCATCAGCGAGGAGCAGACGCATGTCGACCGACATCACCGGTGACTTCAAGGTCGCCGACCTTTCCCTGGCGCCGTTCGGCCGCAAGGAGATCCAGCTGGCCGAGCACGAGATGCCCGGCCTGATGGCGATCCGCGCCGAGTACGCCGAGTCGCAGCCGCTGGCCGGTGCCCGGATCACCGGCTCGCTGCACATGACCATCCAGACCGCCGTGCTGATCGAGACCCTGACGGCGCTCGGCGCCGAGGTCCGCTGGTGCTCCTGCAACATCTTCTCCACCCAGGACCACGCGGCCGCCGCCATCGCCGTCGGCCCGGAGGGCACCCCGGAGAACCCGCAGGGCGTGCCGGTCTTCGCCTGGAAGGGCGAGACCCTGGAGGAGTACTGGTGGTGCACCGAGCAGGCGCTGACCTGGCCTGACGGCAAGACCCCGAACATGATCCTGGACGACGGCGGCGACGCCACGCTGCTGATCCACAAGGGCGTCGAGTTCGAGAAGGCCGGTGCCGCTCCGGACCCGTCCACCGCGGACAACGACGAGTTCCGGATCATCCTGGAGCTGCTCAACCGCACCCTCAAGGACACCCCGAACAAGTGGACCGAGGTCGCCGCCACCATCAAGGGCGTGACCGAGGAGACCACCACCGGTGTCCACCGCCTGTACGAGATGCACCGTGACGGCCAGCTGCTGTTCCCGGCGATCAACGTCAACGACTCGGTCACCAAGTCGAAGTTCGACAACAAGTACGGCTGCCGCCACTCGCTCATCGACGGCATCAACCGTGCCACCGACGTCCTGATCGGCGGCAAGGTCGCGGTCGTCTGCGGCTACGGCGACGTCGGCAAGGGCTGCGCCGAGTCGCTGCGCGGCCAGGGCGCCCGCGTCATCGTCACCGAGATCGACCCGATCTGCGCGCTCCAGGCGGCGATGGACGGCTACCAGGTCGCGACCCTGGACGACGTCGTCGAGATCGCCGACATCTTCATCACGACCACGGGCAACAAGGACATCATCATGGCCTCGCACATGGCCCGGATGAAGCACCAGGCCATCGTGGGCAACATCGGCCACTTCGACAACGAGATCGACATGGCCGGCCTGGCCAAGCTCGACGGTGTCGTGAAGACCGAGATCAAGCCGCAGGTCCACGAGTGGCGCAAGGCCGACGGCCGCACCATCATCGTCCTCTCCGAGGGCCGCCTGCTGAACCTGGGCAACGCGACCGGCCACCCGTCCTTCGTGATGTCCAACTCCTTCGCGAACCAGACGATCGCCCAGATCGAGCTGTTCACGAAGACCGAGCAGTACCCGATCGGCGTCTACGTGCTGCCGAAGCACCTGGACGAGAAGGTCGCCCGCCTGCACCTGGACGCGCTGGGCGTGAAGCTGACCACCCTGACCCAGGAGCAGGCCGACTACATCGGCGTTCCGGTCGAGGGCCCGTACAAGTCGGAGCAGTACCGCTACTGATGCGGTGACGTCCCGTACGCCGGTGGCCGGCACCCCGCGTGGGTGCCGGCCACCGGCGCGTCCGGGCTCAGCGCAGATTGCTGGTGGTCCAGGTGCTCTCGTCCGGGCCGGTGACGTGCACCCGGTCCAGCAGGCCCGTGAGACCGCCGACCTGGTCGAGCAGCGGCAGGATCTCGGGGAGCGCGGTCGCACAGATCTGCAGGCCCGCCTCGTGCCGGCACTTCGACTCGGGGCGGAGACCCATCAGCTTGCTGTCCTCCGGGGCCACGGCGACGCTGACGACCTTGTCGCCGACCTTCAGGCCGAGCGTCGACTCCCAGACCGGTGTGCCGGTCGGGTGGGTCAGACTGGCCTCGTCCGGGCGGACGGACGCAGGCAGGCCGCTCAGCCAGAACGGCAGCGGGACGTCCCGGCTGGTGCTCGTGACGGACTCGGCGATCCGGACCAGGTCGGCGTCGGGGATGGGGGTCTGGGCGTAGTGCATCGCCGTGATCTGCGCCCACCGGCCGTCGGCGGCCTGCCAGCGCAGGACCCTGGTGCTGGTGTCGTAGCGGGGCTCGGTCGGATGCTCGACCCAGTACGCCGTCCGGCCGTTGATCGGCTCGGCCGGGACCTTCGCCTCGTCCGGGTGGCGGTTGAGGGCCGGCTCGGGGCCCGGGGCGAGCAGGACGATCTGGAGGCGCCGCATGGCCAGTTTCGGCTCGTAGGCGGTGATGTTGGAACCGAAGCTGCCGCTGGCGTAGCCGAGGCCGTGGTCGCGGTCCACCCAGTCAGGCAGCCAGCCGACCTTGAGCTCGGACGTCAGCAGCGGGGTGCCGTCGACGGCCGGCCCGGTGGGGAGGGGCGCCGGGGTGGCGGCCGCGGTACCGGAGGCCGCGGGTGCGGTGGGAGCCGCGTTGCCGTTCCCGGGGTGCAGCAGCGTCGCCAGGCCGACCACGAGGGCGGTCGCGGCGGACACCGCTACGACCGCGCCGGCCCGCCGGATGCGCCGGCGGGCCCGCCCCCGGGTGATCGACGCCGTGACGTCGAAGCCCGGTGGCGGGGCCGGCTCGTCGGCCAGGGCCGACAGACGGGCGGCCAGCTCACCGTGTTCCGTGGGAGTCATGACATCCTCTCTGCGACGGCGGGGGCGGGAACGAAGGTGCGGCGGAGGGTGTCCAGGGCACGGGCGCTTTGGCTCTTCACGTTGCCGGAGGAGCAGTTCAGCGCCTCGGCCGTCTGGTCGATCGACAGGTCGCAGTAGTACCGGAGCACGACCGTCGCGCGTTGCCGGGGCGGGAGCGCCGCCAAGGCCTGGCGCAGGTCGAGCGAGACGTCCAGGTCGATGCCCTCGGCCGCGATGTCCCGTTCGGCGCCGGTCCGAACCGTCCGGCGCCACCAGGAGGTCCGCTGCTCGGCGAGGAACGTGTTGGCCAGCGTCCGGCGGGCGTAGCCGTCCAGGTTCGTGGCCCGGCTCGCCTTCGACCAGTGCACGTACAGCTTGGTGATGGTCTCCTGCACCAGGTCGTCGGCCCGGTGCCAGTCCCCGCACAGCAGATAGGCGACCTTCCGCAGCCAGCTGCTCCTGGAGGTCACGTACTCGGTGAACTCCGCGTCGCGCGTCCGCTTCGCCATCCGCGCCCCCTCTCCTCGTCGCGACGGCGTCTCTCCGGCACCGTCCACCCCCCTGATGCGCGCGGCTCCGGGGAATGTTGCATGCGGGACCGCACGTAGGCTTCGGGCATGCCCAACGGTCGGTACTCGCTGCACACCACGACTCCCTTCGGCCACGACCGCCTGCTGCTCGGCGAGGAGCGCTTCAGCTGCGCTCCCGGGGCGGCCGGGTGGCGGTACGTCTCCAAGACCTACGCGCCGGACGGCCGGGTGCTCGGCAGCGTCGACCTGACGCTGGATTCGCGCGCCCGGCCGCTGCGCATGGAGCTGCGGGCGGGCGGCTGGCAGGTGCGCGGCGGCGCGGTGGACGGGGTGGCCTGGGTCCGTACCGACGCGGCGGACCCGGGCGGCGAGCACGCGGTGGAGGGGCACGACCGGGCGCACGGCTTCACCGGGAGCTCGCCGGCCTTCCTGGTCGCCACCGCCCGGATGCTGCGGCTGCGCGAAGGGGCGAGCGCGCGGGTGCGGCTGGTGGCGTTCACCGAGCCGGTGCTGGCGCCGCGCACCTTCGACCAGGGGTGGCTGCTGGAGGGGGTGGACACCCACGAGACCGACTCGGGGCCGCTGGTGGTCGAGCGGTACCAGGTGGCGGACCTGGAGACGGGGGAGCAGCAGGTCGTGCACCTGGCGGGGGACGTGGTGCTGGCGGCGGCGGGGATCGAACTGGAGGAGCTGGCGTCGCCGCCGAACGCCTGGGCGGTGGGGGAGTAAGGGGAGAGCGGGGCGGGGCGCGTGCGTGCTCAGGCCGGCGGGGCGAAGCCTGCGTCGGGGGCGGGCTGCGCGGGTGCGGCGGGCTGCGCCGGTGCGGTGGGCCGCGCGGGCTTGGTGAGGGACGGGGCGATGGCCGCGGCCGGGGCCGCCGGTACCGGTGCGGGCGCCGCGGGCATGCCGAGGACGCGGTGCGGTCGGCCGTCGGGCATGACCGCCGGGTGCGGGGCCGGCGCCTGGACGAGGGCCGCCGCCGCGAGCTGCTGCTGGACGCGCATCCACTCCCGGCGCTGGCGCTCGGTGAGCACCGCCCCCAGGTAGGCGGCCGGGTGGAGGCCCTGCGGTACCGGGTTCCCGATCCGGGCGGCCAGGTCCCCGGCCAGCCCGGCGGACATCCGGAAGGTCACAGTGGGGTCCAACTGTCCTATCCGGCCCAGCAGTTGGCGGGTGGCGAGCCAGAGCGGCTCGGGGACGGCCGACAGGTCCATCGAGACCAGCTCGCGGCCCATGTCGTGCAGCAGCTGCGGGTGCACCGGCGGCAGCGGACTGGCGGGGCCGCCCACACCCGGGGTGCGTTCGCGGATCACCACGGTCCCGGCGAAGATGTCGCCGAGTCGCTTGCCGTCCGGGTTCAGCGCGGAGGTGATCACGGCCGGGGCGCCGGTGATCGCGATCACCTCGAAGAAGCCGACCAGCCCGCGCACCAGCGAGTGCCGGAACCGCACCGGCCCGCCGTCGGTGCGCACGACCCGCAGGCCGAGCGCGGTCTTGCCGAGCGACCGCCCGTGGGTGAGCGTCTCGATCATCACCGGCAGGGCGACCAGGAAGAACACCGTCATGCCGAGCATGGTGGCCGCGAGCGCCGCGCTGTCGAGGTCGGCCAGGGCGACGCTCATCACCAGCGTGCAGATGAACAGGGCGGCGAACTCGACGAGCAGGTCGAGCACGATCGCCAGCGCCCTGCTCGGAAGCTTCGCCGTCTGCAGGTCGAGGACGACCGCCTCACCCGTCACCAGGTCGCTCAAGACACCTGTCCGTTCACGCTCACGCGGGACGGGGGAACGCGGTCGGATCGGCCCCCCACTGCCCGCTCTCCGCAGTCTGATCCGCAGCCGCAAACATACGGCGCCCGGTGGGCGCACGGGAAGTGAGATCCCGGCGGCCGAACCGGCGGCGGCTCCTGGCATGCTGGGCCCGCACGTGTCCGTACGTACCTGCCCGACCGCGCACGCGCTGTCTCGCGCCATCGCCGACCATGGAGCCGCCGAATGGACCTGGACGTCTTCGTCGCCACCCACCAGGGGGAGTGGGCCCGGCTGGACGCCCTCGCCCGTCGGCGCCGGCTCAGCGGCGAGGAGGCCGACGAGCTGGTCACCCTCTACCAGCGCGCCACCGGCCACCTCGCCAAGGTCCAGGCCGCCGCGCCGGACCCGGCCCTGGTCGGCCGGCTGACCGGGCTGGTCTCGCGGGCCCGCAGCGCGGTGACCGGAGTCCGGACCAACGGCTGGCAGGACGTCGCCCGCTACTACACGGTGAGCTTTCCGGCCGCGCTGTACCGCGCCCGCCGCTGGTGGGTGCCGGTCGCCGCCGTCTCGGTGGCCGCCACCGTGCTGCTCGCCTGGTGGATGGCGACCCACCCCGAGGTCCGCAACAGCCTCGTCACCGCGGACGCGCTGCGGGAGATGACCCGCCCCGGCGGCCAGTACGAGGCCTACTACTCGGACCGGCCGGCCAGTTCCTTCGCCGCCCAGGTCTGGACGAACAACGCCTGGATCGCCGTGCAGTGCCTGCTCTACGGGATCGCGCTGGGCATTCCGGTGCTCCTGGTGATGTGGACTAACGTGGTCAACCTCGGTGTGGGCATCGGGCTGATGGCCTCCGCCGGACGGCTCGACGTCTTCCTCGGCCTGCTCATTCCGCACGGCCTGCTGGAGCTGACCGCGGTCTTCGTGGCCGGCGGCCTCGGTCTGCGACTCGGCTGGACCGTCATCGACCCCGGTCCGCGCACGCGTGCCGTGGCGCTGGCGGAACAGGGCCGCTCGATCATCGGGATGTCGATCGGCCTGGCGACGGTGCTGGCGGTCTCCGGAGTGCTCGAAGCCTTCGTGACGCCGTCCGGCCTGCCGACCTGGGCCCGCATTTCCATCGGTGTACTGGCCGAGGTGGCCTTCCTCCTGTACGCCCTGGTGCTCGGTCGGAAGGCCGCGGACGGCGGAGAGTTCGGCGACGTGGACGCGGCCGACCGGGCGGACCTGCAGCCCGTCGCGGCCTGAGCCGATGTGATCAACAGGCCGCTGACCTGCTAGTCTTCTCGCATCCCGGCCAAACCATTGACGTGGTGAGGGTGGGCTAGTAGGTTTGAACGGTTGGGACTGACTGGACAACGGTCGGTCCCGGGCGCTAGTGTCTACGACACCGCCGAATCGAGGCGAGCGCGTTTCACGAAATGCGCACCCTCCGACAAAGCAAAAACCCCCCGGACCGAGCACACCGGAAGCCCTGATAAGCTTCCGAGCGAAGTTCGGAGGAAATCCCACCAGCGGGAATCGGATGAATGAAACTCCGGAAAACGGAGCGGAAAACATCTGATAAGCTGGAAACACGAAAGAACGAAGCGCCCGGAGGGCCCGCTGGAAGGCGGTCCGAAGGAAGTGTCCGTTCC
>NZ_JBHWDU010000090.1:0-33904 GCF_042734825.1 Kitasatospora sp. NPDC059648
TTTTTTTTGTTTTTTTTTTTTTTTTTTTTTTTTTTTTTTTTCTAACCCACCCGGCGCCCGGGGGGGGGGCCGGCCCCGCTGGGGGGGGGGCCCCCACCCGCTGCCGCTCCCACACCCTGCACCCCCACCGCCCGAGGACCGCCCGTCATGCGCACCCGCACCCGCCCGCTGCTCGCCCCCCTCGCCCTCGCCACGGCGGCCGTCCTGCCCGCCGCCGCACCCGCCGCCGCCCACGGGGACACCGTCCACCTGGACGTGGCCGGGCAGCGCAACGGCCACGTCAGTGCCGTCGCCACCTGGGAGAACGACCACGACCCGGTCACCGAGGAATTCGCCGGCACGCTCGCCGCGACCGCCGCCGACGGCCGGGCCGTCGGCCCCTGGCGGCTGGTCCCCGTGCCGGGGCAGCCGGGGACGTACACCACCCGGGAGCTGTTGCCCGCCGGGCACTGGAAGGTCGCCGTCGACTGCGCCTTCCCCTCGCTGGGCCACGGCGAGCGCGAACTCGACGTCGAGGCGGCCGCGATCAGCGACCCGGCGCCGCTGGACGCGACCGTCAGCTCCGGGCCGGCCGCCGCCGCGCCCGCCACCGCGCCCGCCACTGCCGCCGCGGCCTCCGTCGGCCGCGCCCCCAGCGCCACCGCCGCGGCACCCGTCCACGACACCACCGACGACGCCACCACCTGGGCCGCCATCGGCACCGCCACCGCGGCCGTCGTCCTGGTCGCCGCCGGCTTCCGGTTGCGCGCCCGGGCGCGACGCTGACGGCCCGGGCCGACGTATCCGGCCGGCGTACCGGAAAGCGGCGGCGCCCGCCGCCCGTCGACCGGCGGCACACCGCCGACGGGAACCGGGCGTGCACCGACGACGTCCCAACGATCACCGGGCGTCACCGGACGTCCGGCCGATCGCAAGGGAGCGACCGCGTATGAGGAAGGTCCTGATCACCGGCGGTGCCGGCTTCATCGGCAGCACCGTGGCCTCGGCCCTGCTCGACCGGGGCATCACCCCGGTCGTCCTGGACGACCTGTCCAGGGGCCGCGCCGAGTTCGTGGAGGACCGCGTCTTCTACGGCGGTGACATCGCCGACGCCGCCCTGCTGGAGCGGATCTTCACCGAGCATCCGGACATCGACGCGACCGTGCACTGCGCGGCCAGGATCGTCGTCCCGGAGTCGGTGGCCAGGCCGCTGTTCTACTACCGGGAGAACGTCGCCAAGACCGTCGAACTCCTCGACGCCCTGCAGCGTCACGGCTGCACCCGGGTGGTCTTCAGCAGCTCCGCCTCGATCTACGCGCCCACCCCGGACGGCCGGGTCGACGAGAGCTCCGCGGTCGAGGCGAACAGCCCGTACGCGCGCACCAAGCTGATGATGGAGCAGGTGCTCCAGGACTGGACCCGGGGCGAGGGCGCCGAACGGCAACGGGTCATCGCCCTGCGGTACTTCAATCCGATCGGTGCCGACCCCCGGCTGCGCACCGGCCTGCAGAACCTCAACCCCAGCCACGCTCTCGGCAAGCTGATCGAGGCGCACACCCACGGCACCCCGTTCACCGTCACCGGCGTGGACTGGGAGACCCGGGACGGCTCCGGCATCCGCGACTACATCCACGTCCAGGACCTCGCGGAGGCGCACGTCGCGGCGCTGCTCCGGTTCGACGAGGTGATCGCCCCCGACGCCGCCGACCGCTACCGGGCGATCAACGTCGGGACGGGCGAGGGCACCACCGTCCGGGAACTGGTCGCCGCCTTCGAGCAGGCCGTCGGCGCCGAGCTGGACGTCCGCGAGGCCGGGCCGCGTCCGGGCGACGTGATCGGCTGCTACGCCTCCGTGGACGCCGCCCGCGAACTGCTCGGCTGGACGCCGAAGCACAGCCTCGCCGAGGGCGTCGCCGACGCGCTGGCCTGGCGCGCCCGATGGGCCGCCCGGCTCGGCGTCAGCTGACCGCCCCCGGCCGCTACTTCACGGCCTCGCCGGACCGCGCCCAGTTGTCGTGCAGGCGATCCAGGTAGGACTGCGCCTGCGCACCGATCTTGACGCCCCGGGCGAACGCGAGCATGTTGCCCGCCCCGGCGTTGTAGCCGAGGGCGAGCAGCTCGTCCTTGTTCAGCGGGGCGCTCACCCGGGCGGGGAGCTGGCCGGCGAGGTCGTGGAGGTGCCAGGCGGCCGCCTGGATCGCCAGGTTGCGGTCGTCCGGCAGCTCCTCCCAGCGGCGGTCGGCGAACGGGCGCCCCGGCTTGGTGTCGTCGAAGGCGGCCCGGTGCATGTTGGCGATGCCGAAGGCGGCGTCGGGCTTGTTGCGCTGCCACGCCCGTTCGAAGTCCGGGTCGTGCGGCTTGTACGCCTCGTTGTAGAGGATCGCCATCAACAGCTGTGGGTTGACCCCGGCCTCTGCGGCGTACTTGCGCACGGGCGCCGCGTAGTCGGCCGGCTCGTAGGCGCCGGAGGGCTTCGACGGCGGCGCGGACGGCGCCGCGGACGACGCGGACGACGCGCCCGGGGCGGCGGTGGACGGTGACGAGGAGGGCGCCGCCGAGGATGCGGCGGGCTCGTGCCCGCCCCCGCGGACGATGCCCCACCCGGCCGCGGCCAGGACGCCGATCACGATCCAGCGCCCCCAGCGCGGCCCCTTCTGCTCCTCGCTCACCGCTGCCGGCCCCTCCCCGTTCGCCCGTCATCCAGTTCGATCGCCGTACGGTCGACCGTGCCTCGCGGGAGGCTCTTCCGGCCCTGTCCGGCCGGCTTCTGCTCCCCGTCGAGGTGGCGCAGGAAGTCCTTCGCCTTCTCGACGCCGGTGTCGATCTGCCCGCTGTACTTGCCGTCCGTGCGGTCGTCGACCACGTCGCCGACCTTCTCCAGACCCTGCCCGAGCACCTCGCTGTGCTCGCGGGCGAGGTCCGTGGCCTTGTCCGCGAGGTTCTTCGGACTCCCCAACATGGTGACGCTCTGCTGCTCCGATGCGTTCCTGTTGGTGTGCCGACGTGGCGGGGATCATGGTCATCCTAACGAGGGCCGGGAAAGGCGGTCCGCCGCCGCGCAACGGCGGCGGGTGACTCTGCTGAAATGGGTTTGTATGCTCCACACCAGCTCCTACAGGCCTGTAGACGGCGGGAATCGCCACGGGACCGGTGGCGTCCCGGCACGAGCGGTGGCGTGGTCGCGCCGCCGCTGCCGAAACGATCGAGGGAAGTGCGCATGGCCGGCCAGCGGGCGAGAACGTCGTACCAGGACGCGGGAACCCGTACCGAGGACCCCGCCGTTCCCGCCCAGCGCTCCCGCGGCGCCGGCGGTGCCGCCGACCCGTCGCGGCAGGGCCGCGTCCAGCGGGGCGCGGCCTCGCGCCGCAGGCAGCAGGCCCGTCGGCGCGGAAGCCTGGTGGCCGCGCTCGCGGCGGTCGGGCTGCCGCTGGTCGGCGGGGTCGCGGACGAGCTGAGCGGCCCCGGGGTCGGCGTCCTGTTCGCGGTCGGCGCGGTGCTCGGCACCGGCATCGCGGCCCTGCTGTGCAGCCGGGGCGGTCGCTGGTGGGTGGTCACCGCCGCCCCGGTGGTGGTGCTGCTCACGGCCTCGGGGGTCGAGTACCTGTCCGATCCCGAGCGGTACCGGGGCAAGGGCCTGGGCACCGGCGCGGTGCGCTGGGTGGTCGGGGCGTTCCCGGTGATGGCGGAGGCGGTGGCCCTCGCGGTGCTGGTGATCGTGGTCCGGGTGGTGCTCGGCCGCCGCAAGCCCGTCGGGGCGGTCGCCCCGAGCGGAAGGGGGCGCCGTGGCTGAGCGCAGCGACCGCCCGCGCGGCCGGGCCTCCCGCCGCGGCTCCGCCCCGCGCCGCAACTCCGCCCCGCTGACCGTGGCCGGCCGCACCCTGGCCTGCACCGTCTCGGTCGCGGTGCTCGGCGCCAGCGGCTTCACCTGGTACGAGTACCGCAGCCTGGACGACGGCATGATCAAGTCCACCGCGCTGGCGGACGCCAAGCGGAACGCCCCGCCGCACCTGGACAAGTCCGTCAACCTGCTGCTGATCGGCCTGGACAGCCGCAAGGACATGGACGGCAACGACCTGCCCAAGCAGTTCGTCGAGGAGGAACTGCACGCCGGCTCCAGCGAGATCGGCGGCTACAACACCAACGCCCTGATCGTGCTGCACATCCCGGCCAACGGGGGCAAGGTCACCGCGCTGTCCGTCCCGCGCGACGACTACGTGCAGACCGTCGGCGCCGACGGCAGGATGCACAAGATCAAGGAGGCCTACGGCATCGCCAAGGAGGCCGCCGAGGCGAAGCTGGCCGGCAAGGGCATGTCCAAGGCCGAACTGGAACGGCAGAGCCGGGAGGCGGGCCGCTCGGCCACCATCCAGACCGTGCAGAGCTTCCTGGACGTCCCGATCGACCACTTCGCCGAGGTCAACCTGATCGGCTTCTACGACATCGCCAAGGCGGTCGAGCCCGTCCAGGTCTGCCTCAACCACCCGGTCGACGATCCGATCATCGCCCGGACCACCACCCACGAGGGCGGCGGCACCGGCCTCAAGCTGCCCGCAGGGATCAGCTCGCTGAACGCCGCCCAGGCGCTGTCCTTCGTCCGTCAGCGCCACCACCTCACCAACGGCGACCTCGACCGCACCCACCGGCAGCAGGCGTTCATCTCCTCGGTCGAGTACCGGCTCAAGCAGCAGGGCATCCTCAACGACTTCGGGCAGATGCAGAAGCTGTTCGGGGTGGTGAAGAAGGACGTCGTGATCGACAACGAGTGGAACGTCCTGGACTTCGCCCAGCAGGCGCCCAACCTCACCGGCGGCAACGTCGAGTTCAACACCCTGCCGATCACCGGTTTCAAGACCGTCGGCGGGCAGGAGGTCAACACCGTCAACCCGGACCTGATCAAGAAGATCGTCCGGCAGCTGTTCAACCGGGACGGGGCACTCACCACCCCGGCTACGGCGCCCGGCCCCGGCCCAAGTCCCGGGGAGACGCCCGCGCCCGCGCCCTCGCCGAGCGCCGCGCCCAGGTCCGTGGTCGACGTCAACTCGGCGGCGGGCGCGGGCGCGGCCGCCACCGAGTCCAAGCTCCTCGTCGCCCTCGGCTACCAGGCGGGCAGGATCGGCGACGCCCCCGCGCGGACCCGCGCCACCACGGTGACCTACGGCAGCGGCGCCAAGGCCGACGCCCAGGCGGTCGCCGCGCGCTACGGCGTGACCGCCGCTGCGTCCTCGGCGGTCGCGGCGGGCCACGTCCTGGTCACCCTCGCCGCCACCCGCACCCCGACCCCCACCCCGGCCGCGCCCTCAGCGGGTGCCCCGGCCCCGGCGGACGGGTCCGCCGACCCGGCCGCCGGGCTGCCGATGCAGGGGCCCGCGGTGAAGGCGGGAGGGATTCCCTGTGTGGACTGAGGCGTGACGGGCGGTCACCGGTCGGGGTGGACGGGCCGGTGACCGCGCCGGACCGGGGGCTCGGGGAGGTCCCGCAGGGTTCGCGACCGAGTACCTCGACGTACACGATCCGGCCGTCGACGACGTCCAGGACCAGGGTGCCCTCCGCGGGCAGCAGCGGCACGCAGCGATGGCCCGGGCCGTACGGCCGTCCGGCCCGATGGGGCTCCGTGCGGAAGTTCTGGCAGAAGTCGTCGCCGCAGCCGCAGTCCGCGACCAGGCGCAGGTCCCCGGCGCCGGCGGCGAGTTCGGCCTCACCCTCCGCTTCCAGGAGTGCCGTCAGCTCCCGGACG
Source organism: Kitasatospora sp. NPDC059648 (assembly GCF_042734825.1). Taxonomy (NCBI): domain Bacteria; kingdom Bacillati; phylum Actinomycetota; class Actinomycetes; order Kitasatosporales; family Streptomycetaceae; genus Kitasatospora; species Kitasatospora sp. NPDC059648. The sequence continues at coordinate 5,714 of NZ_JBHWDU010000090.1, forward strand.
AGATCGGGGAAGACCTCGCGGACGAGGGGGTGCCGGTCACGGGCGCGGCGCCTTCTCGCCGTGCACGGCGGTGTACTCGGCGGCCAGCCAGGGGGCCAGGTCGTCGATGAGGACGGCCAGGACGGCGCGGTCGGTGGTGGGCGTGCGGGCGACGGCCGCGGCGAGGCGCATCTGCTCGGCGCGGTCGGGGTAGTGGGCGGCGAAGGCCTCGGCGGACGCGGTGAGGTCGCTGGTCCAGCCGTTCCAGCGGGGCATGACCAGGGTGAAGCCGGTGCGGACGAGTCGGCGGGAGACCGCGCGGCTGAGCGCCGCGAGACCGCCGTCCGGGGCGGCGCCGTGCGGGGCCGAGGCCGCCAGTCGTTCGCGCCAGTGGGGGAGGACGAGCGCGAGGTCGCCGTTGGTCTCCCGGGCGAGCAGGGAGGTCGGGCGGTAGCGGGGGAGCTGCTCGGCGAGGTCCTCGCCGAGCAGTGGGGTGCACAGACAGGCGACGAACCAGCCCAGGTCGTGCCGCTCCAGCTCACTGAGCAGGGTGTCCGCGCCGGACAGGAGCACCCCGACGCCGTCGACCTGCGGAAAGGCCGAGTCGAGGCCGGCCTCCAGGGCGTCGGCCCGGGCGCGGTCCTCCGGAGTGGGTCGGTGGCGCAGGGCGAGCAACAGATCGAGGTCGGAGACGCCTGGGACCGCGGTGCCCCGGGCGATGCTGCCGTACAGGTAGGCGCTGTGCAGCCGCGCGGGGCCGAAGGCGGTGGCGATCCGCTCCCGGGCGGCCTCGACCACCGGGGTGAACTCCGCCGCGACGCGCTCCGGCGAGCCCTCCCGCGCGATGTATCCGTCCTCGTCCAGTCCGTTGCCGATCACGGCGGCACTCTGCCGGTTCGCGGCGTCGGCGGCCACCGATTTGTGCGCGAGGTGACGCCCGGTCGAGGTGTCGGTCGCGCGCGGACGTCCCGCCGCGGCAGGGCCGGCGGCCGTTCAGCCACGCCTGGCGGTGAGCCAGTGGAGGAGGGCCGCGAGGCTGGTGGCAGCTCCGAGCAGGCACACGGCGGTCCAGCCGCCGTGGTCGTAGACGGCGGTGGAGGCGATCGCGCCCGCTCCGCAGCCGACGGAGTAGAGCAGCATGTAGCCCGCGGTCAGGCGGCTCCGGGCCTCCGGGCGGACCTGGTAGAGGAGGTGCTGGTTGATCACGTGCACTGACTGCAGGCCGTAGTCGATCACGACTACGGCGAGCACCAGCCACCACACCGAGTGCGGCAGCAGTGCGGCCGGGAGCCAGGCGGCGAGCATGGCCGACAGGCCGATGCCGGCGGTGCGTTCGGCGCGGCCGCGGCCGCGGTCGGCCTGGCGGCCCGCGCGGCCGGCTCCGAGCGCCCCGGCGGCTCCGGCCAGCCCGAACAGGCCGATCTGGGTGTGGCTGAGTTCGAAGGGCGGTGCGGCGAGCGGGAGGACCATCGGGGTGAGCAGGACGGTGACGGAGGTGAACGTGAGCAGGGCGAGTACCGCCCGGACGCGCAGCACCCGTTCGGCGGCGAAGAGTGTGAACACCGAGCCGACCAGCCGCAGGTAGCGGATCCGCCCGCCGGGACCGCGGCGCTCGGGCGGAAGGGCGGCGGCGACGGCGAAGGCCATGGCGCCGGTCGCGACGGCGGAGGCGAGGTAGACGGCGCGCCAGCCGGCCAGGTCGCCGATCGTTCCGGCGACGGTGCGGGCGAGCAGGATGCCGACCACGATGCCGCCGGTGACGGTGCCGACCACGCGGCCCTGGTCGCCGGGTGCGGCGAGCGAGGCGGAGTGGGCGACGACGACCTGGGCGACCACCGCGAGGACGCCGACGGCGGCCATCGCGGCGAGCAGCAGCGGAGCGGAGGGAGCGGCGGCGACGACGGTGAGGGCGAGCACCGAGAGCGCGAGCTGGGCGGTGGTCAGGGCACGGCGGTCGACGTGGTCGCCGAGCGGGACGAGCAGCAGCAGGCCGAGGGCGTAGCCGGCCTGGGTGAAGGTGCCGACCAGTCCGATGGCGGCCGGGGCGATGCCGTAGTCCCGGGCGATCAGGTCCAGCAGCGGCTGCGAGTAGTAGACGTTGGCGACGGCGAGGCCGCAGGTGACGGAGAGCAGCCAGACGACGGCCGGCGACAGGCCGCGGGCCGGCGGTGCCGTGGGCTCGGCGTCGGCGTCGGCGCCGGTGGCAGGGGCGGGAGGGGTCATGGGCGGACTCCCTTGCAGGACGGCAGTGGTTTCAAAGTGCTACCGCGTCACCCTGGCATATTCTGGTTTCAATAAGCAACCGCAAGTCGGCGGTACGCTGAGCGCCGATCGGCTGAAAGGTGGGACGAAGTGCCGAAACGCACCACGCACGAGGAGTCGGCCTGTCCGGTCGCCCGCCCGCTCGACGTGGTCGGCGACGGCTGGACGCTGCTGATCGTTCGTGACGCCTTCGACGGATTGCGCCGCTTCGGGCAGTTCCAGAAGAACCTGGGGCTGGCCAAGAACATCCTGTCGGCCCGACTGGCCAACCTGGTCGCCACCGGCGTGTTCGAGCTCGCCCCCGCCGCCGACGGCAGTTCCTACCAGGAGTACGTGCTCACCGAGAAGGGACGGGCCCTCTTTCCGGTGATCACCGCTCTGCGGCAGTGGGGCGACCAGTGGTTCTTCGCCGAGGGTGAGCCCCGGGCCCGGCTGGTCGACCGCGCGTCCGGCGCGCCGGTCGCCCCGGTGGAGGTGCGTGCCGCGGACGGGCGGGTGCTGGGACCGGAGGACGCGAAGGTGCTGCTGCCCTGAGACGCGCCGCCGCCACCGACCGGCGGAGCGGACGGTGGCGGCGGGGAGCCGGGCCGGGCCCGGGTCAGGGCGTGCCCTCGGTCGTGGTCGGGGCGGTGGAGCCGGCGCTCGTCACGGCCCTGCTGCTCGGCGGCTGAGCGGGCGTCGAGCCGGCGGTGGACGTCGTGGACGTGGACGTCGAGCCGGAGGAGGGGTTGTTCCTCGTCGAGGTGCTCTGTGAGGGTTTGCCCGCGCTGGTCGAGGAGGTGGCCGAGGTCGAGCCCGTCTCGGTGGAGGCCCCGGAGGAGGTCGCAGCGGACGAGGCGGCGCCCGAGGACGTCGCCCCGGAGGACTTCGCGCCCGACGAGGCGCCCGACGAGGTGGCGCCCGACGAGGTGGCGCCCGACGAGGCGGCGCCCGGCGACGTCGCGCCCGAGGACGTGCCCCCGGAAGAGGTCGCACCCGAGGGCGTCGCGCCGGAGGAGGTGGCACCCGAGGACCTCGCGCCCGAGGGGGTGGCACCCGAAGTGCTCGGCGAGCCGGACCGGGACGAGGTCCTGCCGGAGGTCGGGGCCGTCGCCGCCGGGCCGGTCGGCTTCCACGGGCCGGGCGGCGGGATGCCCGGGACCAGCGGGCCCCTCGGCTGGTCGACGTGCTGGTCCACCACGTCGATCCGCCCGGTCAGCCGGACGAACCAGCCGCCCGTCTCGACGTTCACCAGGGTGATCTCGGTGACCGGCTTCGGCGTCGGCACCACGACGATCAGCGAGCTCGGCTGGAAGCCCGTCCAGGCCTTCCCGGTGTACTTGGCGTTGCTCACCAGCACCGGCGGCTTCAGCGGGTTGCCGCAGGAGCACCGGACCCGGGGCACGCCATGGGCGTCCACCAGGACGGCGGTGCCCGCCTGCAGCACCGACTGGTACTCGACCACGGCGCCGCTCTTGTAGCTGTGGTTGGTCACCCGGGTGTCCACCCGCAGGTACGCCGAGGTCAGGGAGCGCAGGTAGGACGGGATGTCGGACTGCTGGATCCCGGCCGCCGAGGCCCAGGCCCGGCCGGAGTCACCGCTGCTGACCATGCCGATCAGCCGCTCGGTGTCACAGCTGGGCTTGTTCATCGTCCCGCCGTACAGTCCCGCCGAGCCGCCCTCCACGCTGTGCAGGACGGCCGGGGAGCTGCTGTTCGCCGAACCGCCCGGCTGGGCCGGGGCACTGGTGGGCGAGGGGCTGGGCGCGGGAGCGCTCATGCCCTGGGTTTCCACCGAAGGGGTGAAGGGGGCGGGTCCCGGATCGGCCGGGCTCTGCAGGGCGACCTCGTTGGCGCTCGGAATGGCCTCGTTCTTGCCGCCCTGGTTGTTGACGACCAGCAGCGTGGCCACCACGGCCGCCACCAGTACCGCCGCGGCCGCCGCCAGGCCCTTCCCCGAGCGCCACCACGGTCGGCGCGGGCCTCGGCCGCCCGCGCCGGCGGAGGAGGACCCGGACGGGCCCGAGGGCGGCGGAGGTCCGGCCGCGCCGCCACCCGACGGCGGACCGGCCAGCGGGCCGGACGGGGGACCGGAGGGCGGGCCGTAGGGCGGCTCGCTCGGCGGGCCGGAGGGGGGCGGTTGGGAACTCATCGAGGCTCCGTTTCGCAGGCGGCCGGTGCGAACGGCCGGAACGGGAAGCTCCTGCCACTGGGTTCCATTTCCCCCCGGTACCCCGTTCGCCGCAACAGCAGGTGCCGCCGTCGTCGCCGAGCGTGCCCGGCCGTGGTCGGTCACCCTGGGAACGGACCGGGTCCGCTCGAACAGAGGGAGGCGGCATGAACCAGCCCACCACCGGGGCCGCCGGCCCGCCCGGAGCCGTCCGCGGCTGGCTGGACGCGCTCGCGGTCGTGCTGGCCGGGCTCGTCGCGATGGCGGCGGTGGCCGCGCTCGGACTCTGGCTGGCCGGCGCCGACGACCTTCCGGAGGGCGGCTTCCCACCCGTGCTCGCAGCGACGCTGGCGCTGGCCGTCGGCGGATCCGTCCAACTCGACGGAGGGGCGGGCAGCTTCGCCGCCGTGGACGCCGGGATCGACGCGATGCCGCTGAGCGTGTCGTTGGTCGGCGCCGTCGTGATGGCCGAGGTGTTCCTGCGTCAACTGCGCTTCCGCGCGGTCGCCGGGGGTGGTGAACTGCTCGGCCGGATCGCCCGGACGGTGGTGCTCTGGCTGATCGCCCTGGTGGTGATCACCGTCACCGCCAAGCACACCTTCGTGATCCAGCTCGGCGGCAGCCTGGCGCAGACCATCGGCGGTGTGCTCGGGCTCACCCCCGAGGTCGGCTTCCACGCGGACGGCCCCACCACGATCGGCATCGGGCTGGCCTGGCTGCTGCTGGTGCTCGCGGCCGTCTTCGCGGTGTCCCGTCGGGCGCCGCTGCCGGCCGGCCTGCTGCGCTACCAACTCGCCGTCCGCCCGGCCGCGTTCGCGCTGTGGATGGTGCTGCTGGCGTACGTGGTGATCGGCGTGGTCGCCGGGATCGTGACCGCGATCACCCACGACGACCCCCGGCAGATCCTGGCCGTGGTGCTGCTCGCCCTGCCCAATCTGGTCTGGCTGGCCTTCGGCATCGGACTCGGCGCCGTCTGGCACGGACGGCTGGTCGGCGCGCTCGGCCTGCCCGTGCCCGAATCGCTCAGCGCGGTGCTGCGCGCCCCCGGCGGGCAGGAGGCGACCATCGACATCGGCACTCTGGCCGGGCACGACGGGCGCGTCTGGTGGCTGCTGCCGGTGGCCGCCGTGCTGCTGCTCGCCGCCGCCTTCCTGGCCGCCCACCGTTCCTCGCGCACCGTCCGGCTCTGGCAGCACGCCGTCCGCTTCGCCGTGGCCACCGCCGTCACCGTGCTGCTGGTCGGCCTGTGGACCCGGATGGACGCCGACTACGGGCTGTCCGTGCTGGGCGTGGGCCTCGGCCAGGGCGGGCTGGGGGACCTGCTCGGGGCCGTTCTCGGCGGCAGCAACCCGGTGTCGTCACTGGGCAGCGGCAGCCTGACGCTGCGCCCCGACCTGTGGCCGTCGGTGCCGCTGGCGGCGGGCTGGGGGCTCGTGACCGGGCTGATCGGGGCGCTGCTCGCCTCACGGGTGCGGCGGCGCGGCGAGGTCGCCCGGGACGCGGGCGGCTGAGCACCTGCCGGGCGGGAACGCGCGGCCCGGGCCTCAGACCGCCTCGGCGATCAGGACGACCGCCGCCGGGACGGCCTGGGTCAGGGCGCCGCGCCACAGCTTCGGCTCCGAGACGAACAGGGTGGTCCCGCCGGCCACCATGAAGGCCGCGACGTACAGGATGACCGGCCGCCCCGACCGGGCGTGCCCGGTGTGCAGCAGGACCAGCCCCGCGACCAGGCCGAGGGCCAGGAACAGGTTGTAGAAGCCGACGTTGAAGCGCCACAGCCGGACCTCCGGGGCGTCCGCCGTGTTGCCGGTGAGCAGGTAGCGCACCCGTGGGTGCCCGTACAGGTAGCTCTCCAGCGGCCAGACCACGAGGTGGATGGCGGCGGCGAGCATGGCGAAGACCTGGCTCACACCGTTCATGGTCGACGGCTCCCTAACGGTCCCGGGACGGAGGGTGGACGGCCGGCCCGGCCCAGGCGGGCGGATCCGGTACGGGGGCCGGGGCGCCGGGGGCCCGGGCGACGGCGGGGACGACCCGGGTGGCCGGTCCGCCGCCGCTCCACGGCGCGGGAGCGGAGGCCGCCCGCAGTTCGGCGACGAACTGCAGACAGCTCGGGTACCGGTCCCCGGGCGCCTTGGCGAGGGCGCGGGCGACCACCGCCCCGACCGCCTCCGGGAGGTCGGGCCGCTGCTCGCGCAGTTCGGGCGGCGGGTCGTTGAGGTGCGCCCAGAGCAGGGCGAGGTCACTCTCCCGGCGGAACAGCGGGGCGCCCGCCAGCAGCTCGAAGACCACACAGCCGAGGCTGTACTGGTCGCAGCGCCCGTCCAGCGGCTTGCCGGAGATCTGCTCGGGCGCGGCGTAGTCCAGCGTCCCGACGATCTGCCCGACGCTGGTCAGCCCGCTGAGCGAGAGGGACTTCTTGGTCAGCCCGAAGTCCGCCAGGTACAGGTGCTCGGGGTGCTCGCTGTCCGTGCCGGCGGCGACCAGGACGTTGCCCGGCTTGACGTCCCGGTGCACCAGACCGTGGTCGTGCGCGGCGTCCAGCGCGGAGGCGATCTGCAGCGCCAGCCGGGTGGCGCGCTCGATCGGCAGCGGGCCGTCCCGGTTGATCAGGGCCCGCAGGTCGCCGCCGTCGACGAAGCGCATCGCCAGGTAGAGGATGCCGTCGTGCTCCCCGGCCTCGAACACCGGGACGATGTGCGGGTGGTCGATCCCCGCGGCCGCCTCGGACTCGTGCATGAAGCGCTTCCGGAACACCTCGTTGCGGGCCAGCTCGGGGGCCAGCAGCTTGACGGCGACGGTCCGGCCGAGCCGCAGGTCCTTGGCCCGGTAGACCACGGCCATCCCGCCGCGCCCGATCTCCTTCTCCAGCCGGTAGCCGGCCACTTGCCGCCCGACCAGGCCGGCCGGCAGGCTCGGCGCCGGGGGCGGCTCGGCGGGGATCACGGCTCACCGGTCCGGGTGGGGGCGTACGAGCCGGGCGCGGGCGTCGCCGTGGGGGCAGCCTCCGTGGAGGTCTTCGCGGAAGCCTCCACGGACGCCGTCGGAGCCGCCGTCGCCGCCCCCCGGGGCGCCGCGGGCACCGGGGAGACCGGCGTGGACACCGGTGCGGGCGGCGGCCGGTCGGTGGCCGCGTAGGTCTGCAGCTGCAGCCCGTCGCAGTAGCACCAGCGGTCGTGCACCGGGTCGAACACCCAGAGCGCCTCGCCGTCCGCGACGAGGCCGATCCGCTGGCCGCGGGTCCGGGCCCGGAAGGCCTCCAGGTCCAGCGTGCCCGCCGCGAGGTCCTCCAGCAGGGCGCGGTGCCGGGCGAGCGCCGTCTCGGCCTCGGCGAGCGCGGGGCGCGGGTCGGCGGTGCGGGCGGGCGGGCCGCCCGCGGCGGGCGGCGGCTGGGGCAGCGCGACCAGCAGCCGGCCGTCCACCCAGGCGGTCCAGCCGTTGGAGCAGAGGATCTGCGCCCAGTCGCCCTGCCGGGCGATCAGCCGCACCGGGAGCAGCGGGTCGAGCCGGGCGGACGGCCGTGCCGGGTCCGGGGCCGTCCAGGTCGCCATGCCGTCGGGCGGGGCGACGTGGGTGGGGCGGAACGCGAACTCGTCCATGGGCGGGTGGATTCCCTCCGCCGCGCGAGCCGGGCCGGTGGCCGGAGCCGGCGGCCGGGGCTGCGTGCGGCACTGTCACCGCAGGTCGTTTTCCACTCTACCGGCGGCGGCCGGGGCGGCTACTTGCGCATGATCGTCGGCTCGCGCCGCCGCAGCAGGGCGAGAACCGCCAGCCCGTACGCCACCGCGAGGACCAGCAGGGCGGCCAGGTCGATCAGCCAGCCGGTGCGCTCGTGGCGGAACATCGGGTCCTCGGTGATCGGGCTGGGCACGATGAGCCGGTTCAGGTCGACGGTGCTGGCCATGGCGGCCAGGCCCCACCGGGACGGGATCAGCCAGGCGAACTGCTCCAGTCCGGGTACGCCGTGCAGCTTGAGCATCAGGCCGCTGAAGACGACCTGGATGATCGCGAGGAGCACCAGCAGCGGCATGGTGGTCTCCTCCTTGCCGACGAACGCGGAGACCACCAGACCGAGCACCATCGACGTGAAGGCGAGCAGCGCGATCGCGACGATCAGTTCGGGCAGCTGGGGCATCAGCACGCCGCTGGTCACCGGTGGCGGGGCGTTCGGCCGCGGCTGCGCGGTGAGCGTGACCCCGGCCAGGCCGACCACGGTCAGCAGGACGGACTGGGCCACCGTGACGAGGCCGAGCACCACCACCTTCGAGGCCAGGTACGCCGATCTCGACAGCCCGACCACGCGTTCCCGCCGGTAGATCGCGCGCTCCTTGACCACCTCGCGCACCGCGTTGGCCGAGCCGATCAGCACACCGCCGAGGCAGAGCGTCAGCAGGCAGTTGATGGCGTTCTCGTCGGTGAGCCGGGAGCCGGCCATCACCCGGCACATCAGGCCGATGAGGAACGGCAGGACGACCATCACGGTGAGGAACAGCCGGTCGGCGGCGAGCACCGCGGCGTAGCGGCGCACCAGGGTGCCCAGCTGGGTGAACCAGCTCTGCGGTTTCTCCCGGCCGATCACGGGGGCGGAGGCCTGCGGTGGCTGCGCCGGGTGCGCCGCTTCGGCCGTCACGTACCGCCGGTACTGCGGCGAGGCGCGGAACCGCTGCTGGCACACCCCCTCCGAGTCGCTCTCGAAGACCTCGAAGGCCTCCGGCCACTCCTGCTCGCCGAAGTACTCCAGCGCCTCGGTCGGCGGACCGTAGTAGGCCGTCCGGCCACCCGGGGCCAGCACCAGCAGGCGGTCGCAGACGTTGAGGCTCAGCACGCTGTGCGTCACCACGACCACCGTGCGGCCGTCGTCGGCCAGTCCGCGCAGCATCCGCATCACCGAGCGCTCCATGCCCGGGTCCAGGCCGGAGGTCGGCTCGTCGAGGAAGAGCAGCGAGGGCTTGGTGAGCAGTTCCAGCGCGATGCTGACCCGCTTGCGCTGGCCGCCGGAGAGGCTGGCGATCACCTGCTGGTCCCGCTCCTCCAGCCCCAGTTCACGGATCACCTCGCGGACCCGGGCCTCGCGCTCCTCCCGCGCGGTGTCGCCGGGGAAGCGCAGCTCGGCGGCGTAGGACAGGGCGCGGTGGACGGTCAGCTGGGTGTGCAGGATGTCGTCCTGCGGGACGAGGCCGATCCGGCGGCGCAGCTCGGCGTAGTCGTGGTACAGGTCGCGGCCGTCGTACAGCACGGTCCCCTCGTCGGCGGGGCGCAGCCCGGTGAGTGCGTTGAGCAGCGTGGACTTGCCGGCGCCGCTCGGGCCGGCCACCGCGAGCAGCGTCCTCTCGGTGAGCGGGAAGCCCACGTCGTCCAGCAGCACCCGCTGGTCCGGGCCGACCCGTACGACCAGGTGCTGCACGTCCAGGGAGACCTCGCCGGTGTCGTCGTACTCGACCAGCCGGCCGTCGACCAGGCAGAACTCGCAGTGGCCGATGCCGACGATGTCGGCCGGGCTCATCGGGGCGCGCCGCACCGGGCGGCCGTTGAGGTAGGTGCCGTTGTGGCTGTCCAGGTCGACGATCTCGTGGCCGCCGCCCGGCAGCTCGCGCAGTTCGGCGTGGTGCCGGGAGACCAGCAGGTCGTCCAGCACCAGGTCGTTGTCGGGTGCCCGGCCGATCCTCACCGTCGGGCCGGGCAGCTCCATGACGGCGCTCGGGCTGCGGAAGACGCTGGAACTCTGCGGGGCGAGCAGGGTCGGGTGCTCGGCGGCCGCCGGGTCGGCGGCGGGGGCGGGCAGGCCGGCGAAGGTCGCGGACGGGCCGGTGGCCGGATCGCCGAAGCGCAGCCTGGTGCCCGGGCCGACGTCCTCGCGGTCGACCCGGCGGCCCTCGTCGTAGGTGCCGTTGGTGCTGCCGACGTCCTCCAGCAGCCAGTGACCCTCGGTGGTGCGCAGCACCGCGTGGTGCCAGGAGACCCGGGGGTCGTCCAGCACGATCTCACTGGTCGGGTCGCGGCCCAGATGGTAGGCCCGGGTCGGGTCGATCAGCCGGGAGTCGCGGTCGGTGACCAGGACGAGGGGCGGCGCGGTGGGCGCGCCGGTGCGCTCTCCCATGCAGCGAATTCTATCGTCGGGCGCAGCCGTCGTGCTTCGCGAACGGCCTCGCCGGATGGTGACATTGGACTGGACCACGGCCCCGGCGCGGCCCTGTCGTCCGGCGTGCCCGCCCCCGAGTGCAGGGATGCGGGTGCTGCGCCTCGGGCTGATGGACACGGTGCTCGCGGACCGCGCCGTATCCGTCGTGCTCTGCTTCGGCCGCCCACTGGACGAGGACCGGTTCGCCGCCGGACCGGCCCTCGCCCTGGACCGGGTGCCGGGGTTCGCCGGACGGCTGCGCGCCGACGGGGACGCGCCGCGGGCGGTCTGCGACGACTCCGGCGTGCCGCTGGACATCCACACCGCGGACGGCGCCCTCGCCGAGGCGACGGGCCGGATCGCGCGGCTGTCGCCACTCGTGGCGCCGCACTCCAAGCCGGGAACAACCTCTCTTGCGGGCAAGTAAGTTGATTCATCATCCGAAAATGGACGGTCACCGTCGGCCGCTGGTAGCGTCCGGCCGTACCTCAGCTCCTCCGCTCCTCCGCTGAGCCCTTCCCGGCGAGCCGAAAGGCGCGTACGACGTGACTGCGCACAACGCTGCACCGCACGACGCGGCACCGAACGATCCGACCCGGACCGGTCGGCAGGTCACCGTCCGCTTCGCCGCGACGACCGGCGGCTCCGGCCCGCTCACCCGCGGCCAGGTCGACATGATCCGGCGCATCCGGCGCGAGGCCCCCGAGCAGATCAACAAGGAGTCCGTCTGGCCCGTTCCGCCCGGCGCCACGCTCGCCGCCGGCCTGGACGCGCTGCGCCTGCTGGTCGAGCGGCACGAGTCGCTGCGGACCTCGTTCCCGCCCGGCTTCGACCCGGACGGCTTCCCGGACAGCCAGGTGGTGCACGGGAGCGGCCGGTTCGCCGTCACCGTCGTCGAGGCGGGGGGCCTGGACGATCGCGAACTCGATGAACTGGCTGCCGAGTCGGGGAAGAGCGACGTCGCCGTTCCGGTGCGGCTCGCGGCCGTCCCGCGAATCCGCTTCACCCTGCTCGCCGACGGGCCGGAGCTGCTCCGGCTGGTCGCCGTGGTGTGCCACGCGGGCGCGGACGGCGCCGCAACCGCCCTGCTGATCCAGGACTGGTACGCCCTCGCCGCCGGGAAGGAGCTGCCGCCCGTCACCGCTCCGACCCCGATCCAGATCGCCGCCGCCGAGCGCAGCCCGTAGGGCCGCCGCAAGGTGACCGGCGCCCTGCGGCACTGGGCCCGGATCCTGGCCGCCGGCCCGCAGGCCGGGTCCGGACGGCCGGCGGCTCGGTACGGGGCGGCCGCGGCCCCGAGGTCGTCGCCCGGCCGGCCGCCCTCACCTGAACGTGGGACGGCGGGGCCGCCGGGGCGCACTCACCCCAACGGGTCCTCCTCCTTCGGCCGGTCCGCCTCGCCGGACGGCCGGGGGAGGTCCCAGGAGCACGCCGCGGTCGCCCCGGAGGTGAGCCCCCACGGGCTCGGCACCTCCTGGGTTTCCTCCTCGCCGCCGCCCTGCAGCGGCAGCCGGTCGATCACCGCGACCAGCGCGGGCGGCAGCTGCGGCGCCAGCCCCCGGTGCACCCGGGAGAGGATGTCGTGCCGGGCCTCCTCCGGCAGCAGCGGCCGGCTCATCCGCAACCACCGTGGCCCGGGCGGACGTTCGGCCGTCGACAGCTGCTCGGACCAGGCCCGCCAGTAGTCCGCGTCGTCGGTCTCGCCGAGTTTCAGGTGGTGCAGGTGGAGGCAGTACGCGGCCGTCCCGCTGCCCGAGCCGGCGGCGAAGCGCCACCAGAACTCGGCGCCCTCCTCCTTGCCGGTGGCGTACAGCAGTGCACCGAACACCTCCGCCCCCTCCGGCTGGATCCGGCGCGCGTTGACCAGCAGGTCCAGGCCCCGGGAGGCGCAGGGAGCCCCCAGCACCAGGGCGATCACCAGGCCCAGTTCGAAGGCGGCCTGCTCGTGCTCCGAGGGCAGGTGGGCCGGGGCTGCGGTGAGCCGGGCCTGGCGCAGGGCCGCGATCCGCTCGGCGTGGGCGCGTTCGCGCCGGGGCACGCGGAACACCGGGCGCCCCCCGGCGTCGGTGCGCGCCCTGCGATCCGGCTCGCCCTGGCGGCCGGTCGTCACGACTCGCCCCCGCGGTCCGGCAGTTCGCCCACCCCGAGCCGGCGCGCCAGCCGTTCCCGGGCGTGGCGGAGGTTGGAGTGCACGGTGGCCACCGGCCGTCCCAGGTAGGCCGCGATCACCTTGGCGTGCAGGCCCAGCAGGTAGCGCAGGATGACCACGTCCCGCTGGCGGTCCGGCAGTTCGAGGATCTCCGCGTACAGTCGGACCTCGTCCGCCTCGCTCTGCAGCAGCCCGTCCGCGACCTGCTTGAACGCTCCGATCACGGCCGCGAAGGTGACCGCCTCCACCTCGACCGGCTCGTCCGCGGCCACCCAGTCCCCGACGTGCCGGTTCGCCAACCGCCAGGCGTACGCGGCCGGTTCCTCGAACCGCAGCACCTGCGGCCAGCAGCGGGCCAGGTCGGCCTTGACCGCCTCGACCACGAGCAGCGCATCGGCCTGGCTGCCTATCCGGGTCAACGCGAGCGCGTGCCAAGCGGGTTCGTGGGTCTCGCAGAAAGCGGCGTAGGTGAGGTCCGGGCGCAGGACCACCTCCGTCGGCACCGCGGTCCGCTCCGATCCGGCCGCGCCGGCGCCCTCCACCGCCGTCCCTCCGCGGTACCCGCGCACGGGGGCGCCCCTGTCGATCGTCATCGAGCCTGCTTTCCGTGGCCGTCGGCCGCTCGCCGGGCCACCCGAGGGTCGGGCTGTCGGTGCCATCCTCATTCCATCAGGCCCGTCACTCCAGGCTGCATGCCGAATACAGATTGTCATCCCATGTGATTGGCCGAAGGGTTGAGTCCCCCGCAGGGACGCTCGGCCCCCGGATACGGTGGGCACCAAACGGACGGTGTCCGCGGTGCCGAGGGGGGAGGGGAAGCCGGATGGGCCTCTACGACGGGGTCGACCTGCAGCTGAACGTGCCGCACTCGGCCCGGATGTACGACTACTTCCTCGGTGGCTGCACCAACTTCGCCGCCGACCGCGAGGCCGCCGGCCACGTCCTCGCCTCCGCCTCCTGGGTGCGCGACGCCGCCCGCGCCAACCGCGCCTTCATGCGCCGCTCGACCCGCACCCTCGCGGCGGCCGGCATCGACCAGTTCCTCGACATCGGCACCGGTATCCCCACCTCGCCCAACCTCCACGAGGTCGCGCAGGGCATCCGGCCCGGCGCCCGGGTCGTCTACGCCGACAACGACCCGATCGTGCTCGCCCATGCGCAGGCGCTGCTCACCAGCACCCCCGAGGGCCGCACCGCGTACGTCGAAGCCGACGTCACCGACCCCGCCGGCCTGCTCGCCGAACCCGGCCTGCGCGAGGCCATCGACCTCACCCGCCCGGTCGCGCTCTCCCTCAACGCCCTGCTCCACTTCGTCCCCGACGCGGCCGGGGCGTACGAGCTGGTCGAACGCCTCAAGTCCGGGCTCGTCCCCGGCAGCGCCCTGGTGATGACCCACGTCACGCCCGACTTCGCGGCCGAGGAGGTCGGCCGCATCGTCGGCGTCTACCAGGCCGCCGGCACCCCCCTGCGGGCCCGCACCCGTGCCGAGGTGGCCCGCTTCTTCACGGGCTGGACCCTCCTCGACCCCGGCGTCGTCCCTCTCCCGCACTGGCGGCCCGACCCGGACGAGCCCCCCGTCCCCGCCGCCGACGCCGCGGGCTACGCGGGAGTGGCCGTCCGGCCCTGACCGCTCGCCGAGTGCGCCAACGGTACCGACCGCCGCCCTCGTCTCCCCGCGGCCGCGCGCCTTCCGCCTCCCCTTGCCCGCTCCTCCCGTCACCCGTGCACCCCCCCGTGACCCGTGCGCCCCCGCCGCCCCGGGCCCAGACTGGATGGTGGACCGCCGCCGCCCCGCGAGGGAGACGCATGCTGCTGGGACTCACCACCGCGCTGGTCGCCACCGTCTGCTTCGGTTTCGGGGCGGTGTCCCAGGCGCGCGGGGCGCGGTCGGCGCCGCGCGCGGACCGGGTGCGGGCGGGGCTGGTGGCCGCGCTGCTGCGGTCCTGGCAGTTCATCCTCGGCACCGCCCTCGACATCCTCGGCTTCGTGCTGAGCGTCGTCGCCCTGCGCAGCCTCCCGCTGTTCCTGGTGCAGGCCGTCACCAACGCCAGCCTCGCCGTCACCGCCCTGGCCGCCGTCTGGCTGCTGGGCGCGCGGCTGCACCGGAGCGATGTCGCCGGAATCCTCGCGGTCGTCGTGGGCCTCTGCCTGCTGGCCCTGGGCTCCGGCGCGGAGGGCCGGAACCACGCCCCGGCGGCCTTCCACTGGGCGCTGCTCGCGACCACCGCCGCGATGCTGCTGGCCACGCTGGTGCTGGTCCGCCGGGACGGCACCGCCGCCGCGGCCGGTCTGGGCCTGCTGGCGGGCATCGGTTTCGGCATCACCAGCCTCGCGGTGCGGGTGCTGGACGCGTCCGGGGTCACCGCCGTGTTCACCGATCCGGCCGCCTACGCCCTGGCGCTCGGAGGGTTGGGCGGCTACCTGGCGTACGCCCTCGCCCTGCAGCGCGGCACGGTGACGGCCGCGACCGCCGCCGGGACGGTGGCCGAGACCTTCGGCCCGGCCCTGGTCGGGGTGGTGGCGCTGGGGGACTCCGCGCGCCCCGGTCTCGCCTGGTGCGCCCTGACGGGCTTCGCGGTCGCGGTCGGCGGAACGTTCCTGCTGTCCCGCTTCGGTGAGCTGGAGGGCGAGTCCGCCGAACTGTCGGCCCCGCGCCCCGAGGCCGGGGACGAGCGCGGGCACCGGGCCGGACCCGCCCCGGTAGCCCGGACGGCTCTGCCGTGCGAAGGTGACTTGCCGGACAAATCGGACGGCAGGACGCCCACGGAGCGGCAGGTGAGCGATGGCGGAGGACGCCGCGATGGCTGAGGTAGCCCAGTCCCGGTCCCGGGGGCCGCGGTCGACCGACCGCCCCGTCGTGCTGGTCACCGGCGCCTCCTCGGGCATCGGCCTCGCCACCGCCACCCGGCTGGCCGACGCGGGCTGGCAGACCCTGCTCTCCGGCACCGACCGCACCCGCCTCGACGCCCTCGCCGGGCGCACCGGCGGCATCGCCCTGCCCGAGGACCTGAGCAAACCGGACGGCCCCGCCCGCCTCGCCGAGGCCGCGCTGGCGGCCGCGGGCCGGGTCGACGCGCTGGTCGCCAGTGCCGGCCTCGGCTGGCGCGGTCCCTTCGCCGGGACCCCCTCCGACCTCCTCGACCGGATGATCGAGGTCAACCTCGCCGCCCCCCTGCACCTGACCCGCCTCCTGCTGCCCGGCATGCTGGAGCGCCGCCACGGCCGGATCGTGCTGCTCGGCTCGATGGCCGGCCAGGTCGGCGTGCGCGACGAGTCCGGCTACTCGGCCACCAAGGGCGGCCTGGCGATGTTCGCCGAGAGCCTCTGGTACGAACTGCGCGGCACCGGGGTCGGTGTGCGGCTCGTCCTGCCCGGCGCGGTGGACACCCCGTTCTTCGACCGGCGCGGCACCCCGTACCAGCGCGAACGCCCGCGCCCGGTCTCGGCCGAGCGGGTCGCGGCCACCGTCGTCGCCACCATGACCACCGAGCGGGACCGCCTCTACGTCCCCCACTGGCTCGGCCTCCCGGCCCGGATCCACGGGGTCGCGCCCGGCGTGTTCCGCCGGATGGCCTCCCGCTTCGGGTGAGCCTCCGGTCCGCTCCCGCCTTCGTGCTCGCCCTCGCGGCCGGCGCGGAGTTCCTGCACCTCGCCCCGGCGGCCGTCCGCCTCCCGCCGCTGCGCCGCACCCTGGCCCGTCGCACCGCCGGCCACGGCACCACCCCGGGCCACGTCGCCCTCACCTTCGACGACGGCCCCGACCCGCGCAGCACCCCGTACGTCCTGGACGCCCTCGACGAACTCGGCGCCCGCGCCACCTTCTTCCTGCTCGGCGCGATGCTGGAGCGCGCTCCAGCCCTCGGCCGCGAACTGGTGCTGCGCGGCCACGAGGTCGCCGTGCACGGCTGGCACCACCGGCGGCAGTGGTACCCGGCCCCGGTCCGCGACCTGCGCGAACTGCGCCGCGCCACCGAGGCGGTGACCGGCCTGTGCGGCGCCCGCCCGCGCTGGTACCGCCCGCCGTACGGGGTGCTCACCGCCGGTCCGGCGCTGGCCGCCCGCCGCCTGGGCCTGCGCAGCGTGCTGTGGACCGCCTGGGGCCGCGACTGGACGGCCGGGGCGACCGGCGACTCCGTCTACGCGACCGCCCGCCCCGGCCTCACCGCCGGTGCCACCCTGCTCCTGCACGACTCCGACTGCACCTCCGCCCCCGGCTCCTGGCGCGCGACCCTCGACGCCCTCCCGGTGATCGCCGCCCACTGCCGCGCCCGCGCCCTCACCCTGGGCCCGCTGCGCGACCACGCCGTGCCGCCCGGCTCCTGCGGAGCGCGCCCGGCGAGGTGACGAACGAGGTCGCGCACGTGCAGGTCCTGTGACTGGTGCACGTCGGCCGGAACACCGCGGTGCAGGCGGGGCCGGGCCCGCCCGGCTACCCCAGCCCGACCCGTTCCAGCGCCGCCCAGAAACCCTTCTGCCAGGCCTCCGGGGTCGCCCCGGGCGACGGCTCGGGTTCCGGGCGGCCGAGGGCGGCGAGCGCGTTGCGGACCACCTCGGCGGGGCGCGCGGTGGCGACGTCGGCGTGGCCGAGTTCCAGCTCGTGCTGGAGGTTGTCCCGGCCGTGGCCCTGGACGACGTCGAGCAGCAGCAGTCGCCGACCGAGCGCCCGGGCCTCGCTGCAGGTGTCGCCGGAGCTGGTGACGACCAGGTCGGCGGCGGCCATCAGGGCCGGGATCCGGTCGGTGTAGCCGAAGGCGTGCAGCCGCGGCTCCCGGCGGGCAACCGCCCGCAGCCGCTGTTCCAGCACCCGGTTGTGCCCGGCCACCGCGAGCACGTGCGGCCCGGCGGCGGCCAGCGAGGCGGCGGTGCGGGCGATCGGTCCGAGCCCCCAGGCGCCGGACATCAGCAGCACGCACGCGGCGTCCGGCGGCACGCCGAGCTCGGCCCGGGCCCCGGCCCGGTCCGGCGGGCGGTAGAACGGCCGCCGCAGTGGTGCGGGCACCACGGCGACGTCGGCCTCCGGCCGGTAGCGGCGCACGGCGCAGGCGGCGACCTCGGAGGTGACCAGGAACAGGTCGGTGCCCTCCTGCACCCAGAGCCGGTGCGGCGTCACGTCGGTGCAGAACACGAAGTGCCGGAAATCCCGCCGCGGCAGCCGGTTGACCGCCGAGGTGGCGGTGGCGAACACCGAGACCACCAGCTTCGGCCGCTGCTCCGCGACCAGCTCGCGCAGCGCCGGGACGAGCCGGCTGCGGGCTGCCGCGTCGGCGAGCAGCGCGATCCGGGCGCCGGGGCGCAGCGCCGAGAAGTGGAAGGCGTCGTACACCCCGGGCAGGCCGAGCAGCCGGCGGAAGACGGCCTCGCCGGCGGCGCCCGAGCGCTGCCCGAGCAGGGCCATGGCGTCCACGGTGCCGGTGGTCCAGCCGCGTTCGTGCAGGGTGTCGGCGCACGCGCGGGCCATCACGTCGTGGCCCTGGCCGAGCGAGCCGGAGACCAGCAGGGCGTGCGGCATCGGGCGGCCCCGGTCAGCGGGCGGTGGTCGGTGCGGCGGCGCCGGCCCGGTACCAGTCGGCGTAGCGGCGCACGCCGTCGGTGAAGTTGGTCCGCGGCGACCAGCCGAGCAGCCGCTTGGCCTGGGCGGAGGAGATCCGCCGCCCGGTGTAGTCGGCCTTGCGTCCGTCGATGTGCTCGATGGTGACCGGGCCGAACAACTCGTCGACGGTGTCGGCGATGTCGCGCACCGAGACGGCGGTGGAGCCCTCCAGGGCGAAGGTCCGGTCCTCGGCGGCGGGGGAGAGGGCCCGGACGTGGGCGTCGGCGAGGTCCTCGACGTAGACGAAGTTGCGGCTCTGCCGGCCGTCCCCGGCGATGGTGATCGGCCGTCCGGCGAGCGCGGCCTGGACGAACCGGGCGACGACGAGCTCGTCGCGCATCCGCGGCCCGTACGGGATGCCGAAGCGCAGGATGGTGAAGTGCTGCCCGTAGAGCTCGCGGTAGCTGTGCGCCAGCATCTCGGCGGCCAGTTTGGTGGCCACGTACAGGTGCCCGCTGTGCTCCAGCTCGATCGGTACGTGTTCGTCCAGCTCCTCTTCCTCGCCGTCGAGTCGGCCGTCGCTCGGGGCGGCGCCGTAGACCCACACGGTGCTCGCCAGCACGGTGCGGCTCAGCCCGCTGCGCCGGGCGGCCTCCAGGACGGCCTCGGTGCCGTCGATGTTGGTCCGCACGGCCCGGACCGGGTCGGCGGAGACCTGCTCGACGTCGGCCATCGCGGCGAGGTGGTAGACGACCTCGCTGCCGGCCAGCGCGGAGGTCAGCGCCGGCAGGTCGAGGATGTCGATCCGGGCGTGTTCGGCGTCGGGATTGAGGTACTTGTCGGTGGTGTCCACGGCGAGGACCTCGTGGCCGGCCGCGATCAGGTGGTCCACGACGTGTGAGCCGATGAACCCGCAGCCCCCGGTGACGGCTATCCGCACGGTCTTGCTCCCTTCGCTCGGCTACCCGGCCAGCCGCCGGTGCACGGCCGAGACGGCCTCGACCACCTGCTCGGTCTCGTCCTCGGTCATGTCGGAGTGCACCGGCAGGCAGACCTGCCGGGCGCAGACGTCCTCGGCCACCGGCAGCGGCCCGCGCCGGTACGGGGCGAGGACCGGCTGCAGGTGCAGCGGCAGGTCGTAGACCTCGCCGGACAGCCGCACCCCGTACTCCTCGGCCACCGCCCGTTTGAAGGCGGCGCGCTCCACGCCGGGCGCCAGCAGCGCCACGTACTTGTAGTAGTTGCCGCGGCTGCCGGGCGGTTCGAGCACCGGCTCCATCCCGTCCAGTGCGGCCAGCGCCGAGTCGTAGCGGCGGGCGACTGCCCGGCGGGTCTCGATGAACTCCTTGAGCCGCCGCAGGTGCACCGCGCCGACGGCCGCGTGCAGCTCGCTCATCCGCCAGGAGTAACCGAGCCGGACGTGGTGGTTGGCGCCGAAGGAGCCCTTGCCCTGGTCGCGGTAGATCCGGGCCTCGTCGCGCAGCTCCGGCGACTCGGTGAGGATCATGCCGCCCTCGCCGCTGGTGGTGACCTTGGTCGGGTAGAAGGAGAAGGCCCCGGCCAGGCCGAAGGTCCCGGCGGCGCGGCCGTCGTGGCTGCTGCCGTGCGCGTGCGCGGCGTCCTCGACCAGCGGGACGCCGTGCCGGTCGCAGAGCGCGCGCAGGGCGTCCACCTGCGGGGTGACCAGTCCGCCGATGTGGACGAGCACGACGGCCGCGGTGTCCGGGGTGAGGGCTGCCGCGAGGGTCTCGGGGGAGAGCGCCAGGGTGGCCGGGTCGACGTCGGCGAACACCGGACGGCCGCCGGCGTGGACCACCGCTCCCGCCGTCGCGTAGAACGTGACGGCGGGGACGACCACGTCGCGGCCGCGGACGTCGACGGTGCGCAGGATCATCTCCAGCGCCGCGGTGCCGCTGCTCACCGCGACGGCGTGCGAGGCGCCGTGCTCGGCGGCGAAGGCCTGCTCGAAGCGCTCGGTCCATGGGCCGAGGGTCAGGGCGCCGGTGGTGAGCATCTCGGCCACCGCGTCGGCGACGGCCGCGCGGTCGTTCTCGTCGAACACGATGCGGGCGGCTGGCACGCCCATGAGGCACCTCCGGCGGCGGGCTGGGTTCAGCACCGATCGGGACGGGTCGGCCCGGACCGGGTGGAAACGGTCGGGCCAGAGGCCCATCACGCTACTTCGCCGGGGCGGTCGCGGCCCGTTCGTCACCTCCGCACGGGTGACCCGGCACTGCTCCCGCCGTAGGCCACAGGGGGGCTTCGGGCTGCTCCCGGTGCGGGGCGTGCGCTCCGCCGTACGGGGGAGGGCCGTACTGCGTCCGCAGTACGGAAACGGCCTGCGCAGGGACGACGACGGAGCGGGGGCCGGCGATCAAGGATTGGTCATGCTGCGAGCGGACCGCCTTCGTGCACCCGCACCCGCACCCGTCCCCGTCCGCACCTGCTTCCGAATCCGAAGGAGTCCGCTCTCCCGTGGCAACGTTCCTCTACCGCCTGGGCCGATGGGTCTTCGCGCGGCGCCGGCTGGTGGCCCTCCTGTGGGTCGCCGTGCTGGCAGTCGGCGGAGTCCTGGCGGCCAAGGCGCCCGCCGCACCCGACGACGGCTTCTCGATGCCCGGGACGGAGGCCCAGAAGGCCTTCGACCTGATGAACGAGCGCTTCCCCGGCGGCCACGCCGACGGTGCCTCGGCCCGCCTGGTGTTCGTCGCGCCCTCCGGGCAGAAGATCACCGCCGGGCCGAACCAGCAGATCGTGGAGAAGACGGTCGGCGAGCTCGTCCACGGCGAGCAGGTCACCAGCGCGGTGGACCCCTTCAAGGCGAAGGGCGCCGTCTCCAAGGACGAGACGACGGCCTACGCCACCGTGAGCTACTCCGCCAAGGCGGGCGAGGTGTCCAAGAGCGCCACCGACGCGCTCCAGCAGGCCGCCCAGCACGGGCGGGACGCCGGGCTCAAGGTCGAGATCGGCGGCAACGCGCTGATGGCCAAGCCCGAGGCGGGCGGCAGCAGCGAGGCGATCGGCATGGCGCTGTCCGCGGTCGTCCTGGTGATCACCTTCGGCTCGCTGGTCGCGGCCGGCCTGCCGCTGCTCACCGCCGTGATCGGCGTCGGCCTCGGCATGTCGCTGATCACCGCGCTCGGCAGCACGCTCGGCCTCTCCTCGACCACCGGCACGCTGGCCATGATGCTCGGCCTCGCCGTCGGCATCGACTACGCGGTGTTCATCGTCTCCCGCTACCGGGCCGAGCTCGCCGAGGGCCGCACCCCGCAGGAGGCGGCCGGCCGGGCTGTCGGCACCGCCGGCTCCGCGGTGGTCTTCGCCGGGCTCACCGTGGTGATCGCCCTCGCCGGGCTCTCCGTGGTCGGCATCCCGATGCTCGCCAAGATGGGCATGGCCGCCGCCGGGACGGTCGTCATCGCCGTGCTGGTCGCGCTCACCCTGGTGCCCGCCCTGCTCGGCTTCATCGGCCGCAAGGTGCTGCCCCGCAAGGTCCGCAGGGCCGAGAAGGCCGGTGGCGCGGTGCAGCCCGCCGAGGCGAAGGAGAACGGCGGCGCCCGCTGGGCCCGGTTGGTGACCCGCCGCCCGCTCGCGGTTCTGCTGCTCGGCGTGATCGGCCTCGGCGTGCTCGCCTCGCCCGCGCTCGACCTGCGGCTCGGCCTGCCCGGCGACGAGGCCAAGCCCACCTCGACCACCCAGCGCCGCGCCTACGACCTGCTCTCCGAGGGCTTCGGCCCCGGCTTCAACGGCCCGCTGACCGTCCTGGTGGACGTCAAGGGCACGCCGGACCCGAAGGCCGCCGTGGGCGAGGTCGCCAAGGCCGTCTCCGGCGTGCCCGGCGTGGTCGCCGTGGCGCCGCCGATGTTCAACAAGGCGGGCGACACCGCGCTGCTCAACGCCGTCCCGGCCACCGGTCCGGCCGACGAGGCGACCAAGCACCTGGTCCACACCATCCGCGGCCAGGCCGCCGGACTCAAGGCCTCGACCGGGGCGACGGTCCTGGTCAGCGGCACGACGGCGATGAACATCGACGTCTCGCAGAAGCTCACGGACGCGCTGCTGCCCTACCTCGCGGTGGTCGTCGGCCTGGCCGTCCTGCTGCTGCTGGTGGTCTTCCGCTCCGTCCTCGTCCCGCTCAAGGCGGCGCTCGGCTTCCTGCTCTCGGTGGCCGCCGCGCTCGGCGCGGTCGTCGCGGTCTTCCAGTGGGGCTGGCTGGCCGACCTGATCGGCGTGGAGCAGACCGGCCCGGTGATGAGCATGATGCCGATCTTCATGATCGGCGTGGTCTTCGGCCTCGCCATGGACTACGAGGTGTTCCTGGTCACCCGGATCCGCGAGGGCTTCGTCCATGGCGAGCAGCCCCGCGAGGCCATCGTCACCGGTTTCCGGCACAACGCCCGGGTGGTCACCGCGGCCGCCTTCATCATGATCGCCGTCTTCGCGGGCTTCATCGGGATGAGCGAGCCGATGATCAAGATGATGGGTCTGGGCCTCGCCGCGGCCGTCGCCTTCGACGCCTTCGTGGTCCGGATGACGATCGTCCCGGCCGTCCTGGCCCTGCTCGACCACCGTGCCTGGTGGCTTCCGCGCTGGCTCGACCGCCTGATACCGGACGTCGACGTCGAGGGCAGCAAGCTGCACACCGTCGCCCCCGAGCCGGCCCCGGCCCGGGAGGCGGTCACCGTCTAGACCGGCACCGCCGGCCCGGCCCGAACACCCCTCGGGCCGGGCCCGGCACCGGTCGGCTCGGACACCGGTTCGAGCGTCAACCGTTTACCGTTGCTGTCGGGGCCGCCGCCCGTACGGACGCCCCCGACCCGCCCGCGCCGTACCCCACCGGGGCGCGGCGCGACACCGACTGGCAGAACCCGGCGAGGGTGCGGCCAGGGCACCCCGACCCGGAGAGCACGAGCATGAGCGACACCTGGCAGCGCCTGCGCCGCGAGCACCCCCGGCTGCTCGATGCCGCCGGAGGCCTGGCCCTGCTCGCGGTCACCGGTCTCGGCGCCAGCGTCGACCAGACCACCGGACACTTCGCCCCGGTCGCCCCGGCCACCGGCGTCCTCGCCCTGATCGCCGCCGCAGCCGTGTTCCTCCACCGCCGCCACCCGCGCGCGGTGGCGGCCGTCGCCCTGCTCTGCACCATGGCGCTGACCTGGACCAGCCCCCGGCTCACCCCCATGCTGGCCACCCCGCTGCTGCTCGCGCTCTACTTCCTCGCCGTGCGCACCGACCGCTCCACCGCGCTGCGCGCCTCGATCACCACGGCCGTGCTGCTCACCGGGATGTCCCTGCTCCTCGGGCACGGCGGCCCGATCGGCGAGCGGATCGGCGTCCTCGCCTGGGCCCTGCTGCCCGGCGCCCTCGGCGACTCCATCCGCAACCGTCGCGCCCACCTCGCCGCGATCGAGGAACGCGCCGAACGCGCCGAACGCACCCGCGAGGAGGAGGCCCGGCGCCGGGTCGCCGACGAGCGGATCCGGATCGCCCGCGACCTGCACGACGTGGTCGCCCACCACATCGCCCTCGCCAACGCCCAGGCCGGCATCGCCGTCCACCTCATGGACAGCCACCCGGTGCAGGCCCGGGAGGTGCTCAGCCATATCACCGACGCCACCGGCTCCGCCCTCCAGGAGCTGCGGGCCACCGTCGGCCTGTTGCGCCGCGCCGAGGAACCGGCCCCGCTCGAACCCGCCCCCGGCCTGGACCGGCTCCCGGAACTGATCAACTCCTTCGAGCGGGCCGGCCTGCCGGTCCGGCTCACCGTCGAAGGCGAGTCCCGGCCGCTGTCGCCCGGCGTCGACCTCACCGCCTTCCGGATCGTCCAGGAGTCGCTGACCAACGTCGCCAAGCACGCCAACGGCGCCGACGCCGAGGTCACCCTCTCCTACACCGGCAGCCGGGTCGCCGTCAGCGTCGCCAACGGCCGCCCGACCGCCACCGGCCGCCGGCGCACCGCCCTGCTGCCGCCGGCCGCCCCCGGCGAGAGCGGCTTCGGCCTGATCGGCATGCGCGAGCGGGCCGGCGCGATCGGCGGGCGCCTCACCGCCGACCGCCGACCCGACGGCGGTTTCCTGGTCACCGCCGAACTCCCGCTGCGCACCGGCGCCAGGGACGACGTCGCGCCGTGGACGGACGGTTCGTCCCGCCCGGACGGCACCCCCGAAAGGGGCGGCCCGGTCGAGCCCGTCGCCAAGGACCGGGCCGCCCACGGCTTCCGGCGCGACTGCATCGTCCGTCCCGCCCGTCCCGACCGCTCCAGCGGCTCCCCGGACGCCGCCCGACAAGATCGCGCCATCCGTAAGGACAAGGACCCCGCATGACCATCCGCGTGCTGCTCGCCGACGACCAGGCCCTCCTGCGCGGCGCCTTCCGGATGCTGATCGACGCCGAGGAGGACATGGAGGTGGTCGGCGAGGCCGCCGACGGCCGCGAGGCGGTGGAGCTCGCCCGGGCCACCAAACCCGACCTCGTGCTGATGGACATCCGGATGCCCGGCGCCGACGGCCTCGGCGCCACCGCCGAGATCTGCGCGGACGAGGAGCTGTCCGGCACCCGGGTGCTCATCCTCACCACCTTCGAGATCGACGAGTACGTGGCCCAGGCGCTGCGCGCGGGCGCCGGGGGATTCCTCGGCAAGGGCGCCGATCCGAAGGAGCTGCTGGCCGCCGTCCGCACCGTCGCGGCCGGTGACGCCCTGCTCTCGCCCGCCGCCACCCGGGCGGTGATCGAGCAGTTCCTCGCCCAGCCCGATCCGGCCGCCGTCGCATCCGCCGAGCGGCTCTCCGTCCTCACCGCTCGCGAGCGCGAGGTGATGTCGATGGCCGCGACCGGACTCACCAACGAGGAGATCGCCGAGCGGATGTTCGTCAGCCCGTTCACCGTCCGCACCCACGTGCACCGGGCGATGGCCAAGCTGGACGCCCGGGACCGGGCGCAACTCGTCGCGATCGCCTACCAGTCCGGACTGGTCCCGCCCGGCAGACCGTCCTGACGGGGCGTCACCCGCGCGCTCCGCGACTTCCGCCCTCTGCCGCGATCGCAGACTGAGGCGACGTCAGAAATTCCCCGAAGGAACCCTCCAAGATCCGGTCCTGGCCGAAAACCGCCACCGAACTGGTGTATCAGCGAGTAGTCTGCCGATGACTCAGAATGAGGAGGATGTTCGTGGAAACCAAGGACACGGCCGGCGAGGTGCGGATTCTCCAGCCGTTGCCCGGGCGCACGGAGGGCGGATCACAGGCGTTCGAGCTGCGGCTCGCTCGTCTTCTCCGCGTGCTCGGGGCCGAGGTCGCACCGGGGGCGGACTACCCGAGCGCGGCCCGATGGGAGGTCCACAAGGCGCTCGCCGGGCGGTCCGAGCTGCCAGAGGAGTACTTCGAGCCGCTGCTGGAGGCGGCGGTCCACGATCCCAACCCGAGCTTCAACCGCCGCTTCGTCGAGCCCGCCCTCATCGCCTTCGGCCAGCGCCGGGTCCGGCGGGCCCTGCTCGGATACCTGCAGACCGGCACCAACCCGGAGCGCGCCGGTGCCGCGCGGGCCTGGTACTGGACGGCACTGACGGTCGGCGGCGGCCGGGACGCGACGGCCGACGAGGGCGCGACCGTCCGCGACAGCTGGAACGAGGCCGCGCTGCGGGAGTTCGTCGCCAACGAGGACCTGGACGTCCGCCGCTGCATCCTGCCCGGCCTGCCGCTGGTGCCGCGCGCCTACCCCGCAGAACTGCACGCCCTGGTCGAGGCCGCGGTGACGATCGCCCGCTCGCACCCCGACGAGTACATCCGCCACCGTGCCGAGATCCAGACCGGCCTCTGACCTCCGGACACGCCCGCTCCCGGTGCGCCCGCCGGGGTGCGTACCCGGAGCGGACGTGTCCGCGCGGACGAGCCCCGCCCGTACCGGGTCGGATCGATCCGCCGACTCCCCGTTCCGGTCCGGCGGTTCACCGGAGTCGGCGCCCGGTCAGCCGGTGTTGACGGTGATGTCGCCGATGTCCGTGCCGAGGTCGAGCTTGAACTTGCCGTTGGGGTCGTTCTGGACGCCGATGTGCTTCGAGCCGATGTCCGTTCCCGCGCTGACGCGGTAGGAGCCGGGCGGGACGGTCAGGCGGATCTCGCCGTTGTCGGTGCTGGCCTTGACGTCCTGGGCCTTGGCGGCGGTGAGCTTGATCGCGCCGCTGTCCGTCTTGGCCTGGATCCGGTCGCCCTTGAGCGAGGTGCCGTCGATGTCACCGCTGTCCGTGCGCAGGTCGACCGCTCCGCTGGCCTGGTCGACCGAGATGCTGCCGGAGTCGGTGTGCACCGACACCGAGCCTACCTCGGTGAGGTGGATCCCCCCGGAGGAGGTGCCGCCGCTGACCGGCAGCCCGGCGGGCAGCTCGACGGTGTAGCTCACCGAGCAGTTGTGCCCGCAGCCGCCGAGCACCAGGATCCCGTCCTCGATCCGGGTGGTCGTCCCGGGCTTGCTGTCCTGGTAGGTGATCTTCCGGTGGACGGAGGGACTCCCGGTGCCGGACTTGCCGTGGATGGTGACCGTCCCGGAGGGGTCGTCCAGCTTGACGGCGGTGATCCTGCCCGAGACGGTCGCGTCGTCGCTGACCTCGGTCCCGACCGGGTCACAGGCGACCAGCGCCCCGACGGCGAGCCCGGCGACCGCGACGGCCCCGGCGAGACGCTGATAGCTGCGGTACTGGGCCATGGTGGTTCCCCCCACGTCATGGACGATCGTCGTGTGCGGACCGACTCCGTGTGACCGCCCCGCTCCGGAGCCGTCGCGACGACCGTAGCGGGGGACGGGGGTCCGGGTCCCTGGTGCCAGCCCCCCTATCCGGGGTCCAGGAGCCCCCACCTCCGACCCGCTCCGCCGCGCTCGGGGCTTGCGCGCGACCGCCCCGTGCATGCTCACCCGCTCGGCGCCTGGAAACGCAGGTCAGCGCCCTGGCGGCGGTTGGTCGGCTCACCCCTGTGTGTCCCTTCGTCGCGCCCCGGCGGCCGTCCCGGCGCAGGATGGAAACCCCGGGCGGTGGGCCCGGCGGAGCCGGCGGACCGGACGGAACCGTCGACTGGGCCCGAGACGGGAGGCCGAGGTCGTGGGAATCGCCAGGGCAGACATCCGCGAATGGCGTGGCCGACCGGTGGTCGACGAGAAGGACCGCCGCATCGGCACGCTGGAGTCGGTGTACGTCGAGACGTCCACCGACGAGCCGTTCTTCGCCACCGTCCTGACCGGTGTGGCCAACCGCCGCCTGGTCTTCGTCCCGCTGGAGGGCTCGGTGGCCGGCCCGGACTACCTGCGGGTGCCGTACCCGAAGGCCAAGGTCAAACAGGCGCCGGCGATCGGCACCGACGACGTCCTGCCGGCCACCGACGAGCCCGAGGTGTTCGCCTACTACGAGCTGCCGTACACGACCGGCTCCGGGGGCGAGCGCCGACTGGCCCGGCGCTGATCAGGGGTCCTTCCGGATGGCTTCCGTCCAGCCGGGAACGAATACCCCGCCGGGTACACTTGTCGATCGAGAGTCGATGTGAAGGGCGGCCCGGACATGCAGGTGGACGAGGAGGCGGTCGGCGCGGTCCTGAACCGACTGCGTCGGGCCCAGGGCCAGTTGGCCGGAGTGATCGCGATGATCGAGGCGGGCCGGGACTGCAAGGACGTGGTCACCCAGCTCGCCGCCGTCTCGCGAGCCCTGGACCGGGCCGGGTTCAAGATCGTCGCCAGCGGGATGCGCCAGTGCCTGGCCGCCGCCGACGAGGACGCCGCGCCGATGAGCGAGGCCGAGCTGGAGAAGCTGTTCCTCGCCCTGGCCTGAGCCCTGGCCTGAGCCCGGGCTGATCGGGCCATTTAGCCCCGGCCCGAGTGCAGTGCCGCGCACGGCCCGGAACACGGGCCCGGCGCCGCCGCCACCGGAGGGGGGGGGCCGGGCACCCCGACCCGGCCCCCGCGCCGGGCCCGCCCCCCCCCCCCCCCCCCCCCCCCCCACCCTCCCCCCGGTGGCCGAACCCCCC
>NZ_JBHWDU010000091.1:0-33175 GCF_042734825.1 Kitasatospora sp. NPDC059648
GCGCGTACTGGAGTGCGCTGGTGTGAGCGCACGGCAGGGGCCGGGGGAGGCGTGGGGGGGGGGGCCCCCCCCCCCCCCCCCCCCCCCCCCCCCCGCCGGGGGGGCGGGCCCCCCCCCCCCCCCCCCCCCCCCCCCCCCCGGGGGGGGGGGGGGGGGGGGGCCCGCGCCCCGCGCCCCCCCCACCGCCGGATCGGGGTGCGGCCCGCCCTGACTGCGGGCGGGCGGGCCGCACGTTCCGGGCCGGCCGGGCCGGGGGCGCGTCCGGGGTGAGCGCCTGCCGGTCCGGCCGGGGCCGGCCGGGTGGACGGCGGGCACGGGGGAGCCGACCGGCCACCCGGAGTTCGGGTGGTTGTGCGTCCTGCGGTTACTGCGGGGTGGTGCGGTCCGGATGGGCGGCGAGCCCGGGGGGAGTCGCTCGCCGCCCATCCGGAGTTCTGGGGGTCATCTCCGGGCCGACTGCTCGTCCTCGGAGGGGCCGGTTCTGCTCGGGCGGGCGTCCGGCGGGGTGAGCGCGGCCGGTGGGGTCGGGACGGTCACGCCGCCCTTGCCCGGTTTGCCGTCGTTGTTGTCCCCGCCGTTGGTGTTGCCGTTCGAGTTGCCCTTGCGGCCGGACGGGCTCGGCTGGGCTGGAGTGCCCGGGTGGTCGCCGTTGGGGCGGCCGGGGGCGGCCTCGCAGAAGTCCGGCACTCCGTCCGCTCCGCCGGCCGCCGCGATCAGCGGGGCGAAGAGGGGGTCGGCGGCCAGTTGGCGGGGGCGCTCGCCCTTGTTCGTACGGTCCGTGAAGCTCTGGCAGAGCGGGACCAGTGCGGCGGGCGGGGTGGGGTGTCCGCCGCGGGCGTCGGGCGAGGGGGCGTCGGGTGTGGCGGGGGCGGACGGGGCGATGCCGTGCGGCGGGTCGGCCTGGGCACCGGTGGTCGGCCGGGCGGATCCGCGCGGGGAGGCGGTGCCGGGACTGCCGGTGGTGCCGTGCGTGGAGTCGGTCGGGGTACCCGAAGCGGCCACCGAGTGCTCCGGCTCGGTCGGGCCGCCGCCGAGGGCGGGCAGGTTGCCCGCGGCGACCGCGACCCCGCACAGCGCGGTGGCGCCGAGCACGGCGGCAGCGGCCTTCGTGCTGAAGGCCCTGGCCAGCGCGGCGGTCGCCATCGATCGTCTCCGGACGGGGGTCACTACGGGGTCGGGTGTGAGACTCGCCTCCCGGAACGCGGCCAGCGCGGCCTCCTCCCCGGCCAGTTCCGCCGCCGTCGCCGGGGCGGCGGCCGCGGCCAGTACCCGGGCGAGCTGCCCGGGACCGTCCGGTCCGGTGAGCGAGGCGTCCTGCCCGGCCGACGGGCCGCCCACGGCACCGCCGAGCAGCTGCTCGGCGGCATCACGGTCGATCCGACGGGATCGGTTGGTGCTCATCTCATGTCCTTCAGCGTCGCGGCCCGGCGTTCTGTCACACCCTGCGGAGAATTTTTTTTCGCGGGTTCTCCGGCGGCTTCCGCGGCCCCCCTGGCCGCCGGAATCCCGACGCCGGAGGCGAACGGCTGCTCCAGCAGCTTGGCCAGCCGCCGCAGCCCCCGGTGGGCGGCCATCCGGACGGTGCCGGCCCGCTTGCCGAGCACCCGGGCGGCGCTCTCGGCGTCCAGCTCCATGACCACTCTGAGCAGCACCGCCTCGGCCTGGTCCCGCGGCAGCCGAGAGATCAGAGCCAGTGCGTCGGCGGTGCCGACCGTGGTGAGCGCGGCGCGCGCGGTGTCGTCCCCGGCGGCCAGCTCGACCAGGTACTCGAACGGCAGGTCGGCCACCGGGCGGCGGCGCCGGGCGCGCAGGTGGTCCATCGCGCGGTTGCGGGCGATGGTGGCGGCCCAGCCGCGGAAGCCGTCCCCGTCGCCCGAGAAGCCGCGCAGGTCGCGGGCGATCTGCAGCCAGGCCTCGGAGGCGATGTCCTCGGCGTCCTGCGCGTCCTCCGGCCGTCCGCCGACCAGCACTCTCAGGTAGCGCAGCAGACCCGGCTGGACGGTCCGGAACAGCAGCCGGAACGCCTGTTCGTCCCCCTCCTGGGCGGCGCGGACCGCCTCGGTCAGGTCGGTGGGAACGGGGCCCCCGCCCGGTGGTGGTACTGGTTCGGACCGGCCGAGGGGGCTGCCGGTGCCCGCTCCGGGGCGTTCTGCACTCTGCACCCGCCACATCATGCGCCATCCGGGCGAACGGGTCGGCGCCGGTCGAAGGACCGGACCGGTCGGGGCCGGGGGCCCTTCGGCGGCCGTCGTGTGCCAGAAGCCCCGAGGATGCTTCCCGCGCCCGGGTCGTCGGTGGACGAATCGTTCGGGGCGCGGTCGTGTTCGGCCCGCCGTCGTGACCCCGTGACCCGCCGCTCCCGTACTCCTGCCCGGGGACTGCCGGGAGGACCGCACGACCAGGGCCCGTCCGACGACACCCGCCGGATGCCGCTCGGCCCGGCCGAGCACCCCGCCGCCGACCGGGCGGCGCCACCTGGAGCCGCTGGGCCGCGAGCTGCGGACCTCCCGGACGGATGAGCAGGTCAGCGGGCGTGTCACGGGCCGCGCAGTGACAACTGTCATGCGGATCCCGCAACGGACGGCACTGCTCCGGCGGAGGGCCGGCCGGAAAGACTGGAGGCACGACGCGGGCAGCGGCCCGCAGTCACCACTCGGGGGAGGACCCACCATGAGCAGCCAGACCGTCACCGCCGCCACCGCCGCTCCCGCCCAGGACGCCGAAGCGCCCAACCCGCTGGCCGCCGGCCTCCGCCCGCTCGCCCTCGACGTGGTCGTCCCGCTCGCCGGGTACTACCTGCTGCACTCGGCCTGCGGCCTGAGCGAGTTCGCCGCGCTGGCCTGGAGCAGCGCCTTCTCGGCCGGCCGGACCGTCCTCGGCCTGCTGCGCGAGCGCAGGCTCAATCTGTGGGCCTCGCTGATGCTGGTGGTCAACCTGGCCGGCCTGGCGCTCACCTTCGTCACCGGCGACGCCCGGATGATGATCGCCAAGGACGGCCTGCTGAGCGGCAGCGTGGCGCTGGCGATCCTGGCCTCGGCGCTGATCGGCCGACCGGTGATGACCCCGATGCTGATGCCCTTCGTCACCAAGGGCAACCGGGACCGCGCCGCCGCCTGGCAGCGGCTGGTCGAGGGGCGGGCGGCCGCCTCGCGGGCCTTCCGGCGCCACGAGCGGGTGTTCGCCGGCATCTGGGGCACGGCCCTGCTGACCGAGTGCGCGGCCCGGGTGGTCGGCGCCTTCACCCTGCCGGTCTCGACCATGGCCTGGCTGTCCACCGTGTTCCTGATCGCTGCGATCGTGGGCGGCTCGCTGCTCGGCCAGATCGCGGTCGAGCCGATCGAGAAGCTGGTCGAGGCCGAGGCCGAGGCCCCCACCGCCGCCTGAGCCCCGCCCGACCGCCGCCCGAACTGCCGGTTGCGACCGTTCGAACGCTCAGGAACCATCGGGATCTCCCGGGAGTCCTTATAACGAGGGGGTAACGGGCCCCCGACCGAGGAAACGGGGAGCCCACCATGCGGACCGACGCGCTGACCACCACCGAGGACCGCACCCTCGTCTGGGACGGCTGCCTGAACGTCCGCGACCTGGGCGGACTGCCCACCGCCTCCGGCCGTCCGACCGCCCGTGGCGCGATAGCCCGGGCGGACAACCTGGACCGCCTCACCCGCGAGGGCTGGGACGCCCTCCTCGACCACGGCGTCCGCACCGTGGTCGATCTGCGCGACGCCGAGGAGTACAAGCCGCTCCTCCCGCTCCCCGAGGACGTCGAGCTGGTCCGCGTCCCGCTGGACGAACTGGCCGGCCCGGCCTGGTGGCGCGCCCACGGCCGACTGGACGGCACCCCGCTGGTCTTCCGCCCCTACCTGGAGCACTGCCCGCACGCCGCCGCCGCGCTGATCACCGCGGTCGCCGACGCCCGGCCCGGCGGACTGGTGGTGCACTGCGGCGCCGGCCGCGACCGCACCGGACTGGCCGCCCTGCTGCTGCTCGCCCTGGCCGGGGCCGACCGGGCCGCGATCGCCGAGGACTACCTGCTCAGCGGCCCCAACGTCCGTCCGCTGTACGGAATGCTCGGCCTGCCGGACCCGTACCGCCGGATCGACGCGGTACTGGCCGAGGCCGGGACCACCGCCGAGGCCGCCCTGGAGGCCACCCTCGAAGGGCTCGACCCGGTGGCGTACCTCCTCGCGGCGGGCGTCACGCCGGCCCGGATCGCCGCCGTCCGGGAGCGGCTGCTGCCCGGCGCGTAGGACGCCGGGAGCGTTCGACGGGACACGAGAACAAGCTACCCACGGGTAAGCGTCAACTGATGGTTGACGATCCTCGAATCGACAACCTACGGTTGACGCATGGAGAATCCCGTTGTCCCCAGCACCACTCCGCTGCGCCTCGACGACCTGATCGCCGCGATCAAGAAGGTCCACACCGACGCGCTCGACCAGCTCTCCGACGCGGTCATCGCCGCCGACCACCTCGGTGACCTCGCCGACCACCTGATCGGCCACTTCGTGGACCAGGCCCGCCGCTCCGGCGCCTCCTGGACCGACATCGGCCGCAGCATGGGCGTCAGCAAGCAGGCCGCCCAGAAGCGCTTCGTCCCCAAGGGCCCGGGCACCACGGCCGATCTCGACCCCAGCCAGGGCTTCGCCCGGTTCACGCCCCGGGCCCGCAAGGTCATCGTGGCCTCGCAGGAGGAGGCCAGGAAGGCGGGCAACCCCGAGATCACCGCCGTGCACATCCTGCTCGGCCTGCTCGCCGAGCCCGAGGGCATCGGTCTCAAGGCGCTCGCCGCCCAGGGCGTCACCCCGGAGGCCGTCCGGGCGGCGGCCACCGCCGCCCTGCCGGCCGCCGTCGAGCAGACGATCCCCGCGCTGATCCCGTACGACGCGCAGGGCAAGAAGGTGATCGAGCTGACCTTCCGCGAGGCGCTCAAGCTCGGCCACAACTACGTCGGCACCGAGCACATCCTGCTCGCGCTGCTGGAGTTCGAGAACGGCGAGGGCGTGCTCACCGGGCTGAAGGTGGACAAGTCCGAGGCGGAGACCTTCACCGCGGAGGCCATCGCCGCCATCGTCGCCGCCCGGGACGCGGAGTCCGAGCAGCAGCAGTGAGCCAACCGTCGGTCGGCCGTGCCCGGGGTGCGACTCCCACCCGGGCGCGGCACTTCCGCGTTCCGCTCAGAATCCGGAGACGTGGGTGGTGACGATCCGGGTCCGGCCGTCGACGGCCGCCTCCAGCGCCGCCCGCAGCCGGGCCGAACGGGCCGGACCGACCAGTTCCAGCGCCTCCTCCGGCGGGGCCCAGCGGTGGGTGTCCAGCTCGCCCGCCGGCACGGTCACCGGGGTGCCGTCCGGGACGGTGCCGAAGTCGAACATGAAGTGCTGGGCGGGGTGGTCGAGTTCGGCCGAGGCGTGGGTCCAGGAGATGGCCAGCAGGTCACCGGCCTCCTTGACGATGCCGGTCTCCTCCTCCAGCTCCCGTACGGCGCACTCGACCGGGCCCTCGCCGAGGTCGATCGTCCCGCCCGGGAACTGCCAGTGCTCGCGGTACCCGGCCTTCACGATCAGGATCCGGCCGGACTCGTCGCGCAGCAGGCAGCCCGCCGCCGCGTAGATCCGGGGCAGGGACGCCAGCCACTCCTCGCGGGATCTCAAGGGCTCAGCCGTCACGGGGTTCCTCCAGGGACAGGGGGGTTCGGACGCACCCACTCTGCCACCGCCGTCCGGACGCCCCTCGAATGCCCTCGGGTGCCGGTGGACGCGTTCCGAGCCGGACCGATGAGTCGGCGCCCGCGCGGCGGTCCAATCCGCATGGAGACCACCGCGGCCGACGCCGTACTGACCTGCGACCTGGGCGCGCTGACCGCCCCCGACCTGGCCGTCGTCGACGCGCTCGCCCGGCTGCGGCTGGCCGCCGGGCGGCACCGGGTGGGCGTGGTGCTGCTCAACGCGAGCGGGCCGCTGCGGGAACTGCTCGCGTTCAGCGGGCTCGCGACGCTGCTGCCGGGAGCGGACGATCCGCTGGACGGCGCGGAACCGGCCCCCCTGGCCGCCCTACTCGGCGGGGAGCCGGTCCGGGAGGCCGAACAGCGGGAAGAGCACGTCGGTGTCCAGGAAGTTGGTGAGCCCGGTGATCCGGCCCTCTGACACCTCCGGCACGATCAGCGCCCACGGCTCGTGCCCGCCGGCCGGACTCGGCCGGTACTGGGCCAGGGCCGGGCCACCGTTGGCCGTCACCGGGAGCAGCCGGGAGCCCCGGCAGCCCTGCCCCGGGCCCAGCATCCACGCCCGGATCTCCGCCTGGCCCCGCAGCCACATCGAGAACGGCGGCATGTTGAGCGTGACGTCCTCGTGCAGCAGCGCGGCCAGGCCGTCCATGTCGTACGCCTCGAAAGCACGGACGTAGCGGTCCAGCAGCTCCCGGTGCGCGTCGTCC
Organism: Kitasatospora sp. NPDC059648; assembly: GCF_042734825.1. Taxonomy (NCBI): domain Bacteria; kingdom Bacillati; phylum Actinomycetota; class Actinomycetes; order Kitasatosporales; family Streptomycetaceae; genus Kitasatospora; species Kitasatospora sp. NPDC059648. Next base: position 6,436 of record NZ_JBHWDU010000091.1, read on the forward strand.
AGCGCGGGGGCCGGGCGGGCGGCCGAGGCGTCGGCGGCGAGCACCGAACGCGCCCGCTGGAGTGCGCTGTTGACCGATGCGACGGTGGCGCCGAGCAGTTCGGCCACCTCGGCGGCCCTCCAGCCGAGCACCTCGCGCAGGATCAGCACCGCCCGCTGCCGGGGCGCGAGGCGCTGCAGCACGGCGACGAAGGCCAGCTTCACCGACTCGCGCTGGGCGGCCACCTCGGCCGGGTCCCCCGTCTCGGGGAGCACCCGGCCGTCCGGCGCGGGGCCGATCCAGGTCACCTCGGGCAGCTGGGCGTCGCTCGCGGTGGCCACCGTCACCGGCCCGGCGAGGTCCATCGGACGGGCGCGGCCCTTGCGGCCGTTCAGCGCGTCCAGGCAGACGTTGGTGGCTATTCGGTACAGCCAGGAGCGCAGCGCGGCCCGCCCCTCGAAGCCCTGGTGGCCGCGCCAGGCGCGGACCATGGTCTCCTGCACCGCGTCCTCGGCCTCGAAGACGGAGCCCAGCATCCGGTAGCAGTAGCCGGTGAGTTCGGTGCGGTACCGCTCCAGCTGGAGCTCGACCGGCTCCTCCGTGATCACATCGGTCATGGTGCGTGCGCCCCCGTCGTGCTCCGCGTGCTGCTGGACGGGACGACGGTAGCGCACCCCACCGACAACTCCCGAGGACCACCCGGCAAGGCCCCTGAGCGTGCGTCAGGGGCGGACGCCGGGCCGGTGGCGCCCGCCCCTGGGGGCCGCCCCTGGGGGCCGCCGGTCAGTGGGCGGAGTGCTTCTCCGCGCCGCGGTGCCGGTGCCCCTTGAGCTCCCCCTGGACCGGTGGGGCGGAGTGCACCCCCGAGGACGTGGCATCGCGCCCGATGTGGCGGAAGGCGTCGCCGTGGGTGCGCCCGGCGCCGGCGGTCACCAGGCCGGCCCGCGGCTTCGGTCCGAGCCGGTTGGGTGTGCTCGCCATGCCCCGGCGGTCCAGCAGGTCCTGGGCCCCCTGGCGGAACTTGGCGGTGCTGCCCGCCGTGTGCTTGGTCATCGTCGGCCTCCCTTCGGCGGCCGCGGCCGGACGGATGCCGACCGGTGAGGCGGCCGCATGGGCGTTATGTCCGGATTTTACTCGGGTTGGGGGCCGATGCCACCGCGGAGGCCGGAGGCGTGCTCAGCCCATGACCTCGTGGACGAAGCACCAGCGCCAGTCCTCCCCCGGCTCGTACGAGCGGATCACCGGGTGGGACGTGTCGTGGAAGTGTGCGGTGGCGTGCCGCTGCGGCGAGAAGTCGCAGCAGCCGATGTGGCCGCAGTCGAGGCAGATCCGCAGGTGCACCCAGTCCCGGCGGCCCTGGGCCAGGCAGTCGGCGCAGCCGTCGGCGGGCGGGAGGGGATCGATCTCCCGGGGGGCCACGGCGAGGTCTTCGCAGGCGCTCATGTTCGAAGGCTATGACGGGCCGGGCGAGGCCGCCGCTTCAGGAGGCGCCCGGGGTCGGCGGCGCGGCGGACGGCGCGGCTGGTGGTGCGGCGGGCGGCGAGGCGGGCACGGCGTCGGGAGCGGCGTCGGGAGCCGTCCAACTGGCCAGTAGGGCCAGCTTCTGGGCGGTGGGAGAGTCCGGCGGGGTGGTGTAGACGACCAGCATCTGGTCAGGCGAGCCGTTGACGGTCAGGGTCTCGTAACCGAACTCCAGCTCGCCGACCAGCGGGTGCCGGAGCAGCTTCACTCCGCTGGTCTTCTCCCGCACCAGGTGGTCCGCCCAGAGCCGGCGGAACTCCTCGCTGCGCAGAGACAGTTCGCCCACCAGGGCGGCCAGGGCCGGGTCGTCGGGGTGCAGTCCGGCGTCCCGGCGCAGCTGGGCGACGGTCTCCGCGGCGACGGCGTCCCACTGCGGGTAGAACTCACGGGCGGCGGGGTCGAGGAAGGCGTCCCGGGCCTGGTTCGGGGGCGAGCCCGCGGTGGCGCCCGCGCGGCCGGAGAAACCGTTCACCGCGTCGCCCAGGGCGTTCCAGGCCAGGACGTCCATCCGGCGTCCCAGCACGAAGGCCGGCACCCCGGTCATCAGTTCCAGCAGCAGCCGTGTCCCCGGCCGTACCCGCCGGTCCCCCCGGGTCCGGCCGGCCGGGGCCTTCGGCGGGCGGTTCAGCGAGCGCAGGTGCGCCGCCTCCACCTCGTCCAGCCGCAGCACCCGGGCCACCGCGTCCAGCACCGCGTCCGAGGCGCTGCCGCCGCGTCCCTGCTCCAGCCGGATGTAGTAGTCCACGCTCACCCCGGCGAGTTGCGCCACCTCCTCCCGGCGCAGTCCCCGAACCCGGCGGCGGCCGTGGGCGGGCAGGCCCACCTCCTCCGGTTGGATCCGGGCCCGGCGCGAGCGGAGGAAATCCCCCAGGGTGTTCTCCATGCCAGGCAGGGTAGCTCCGGGCGGGCGGCGCGAGGGTGGTACTGCCTTTCCCAGGAAAGGACTTACCGGGAGAGGGGTTCCCGGGAAAGGGGTTCCCGGGTAGGACGTGGCCCTGGGTGGGCGCGCGGCACCGGCGCAGAGTGGTCGGCGTCAGCCCGCCGACCCGCCCAGGAGTTCCCGATGAGCTACCCCGCCCTCGCCACCCGCACCGCCGTCGTCACCGGAGCCGCCAGCGGCATGGGCGCGGCCACCGCCCGGCTGCTCGCCGCCAACGGCGCCCGGGTCGCTCTGCTCGCCCGCCGCACCGACCGGATCGAGGCGCTCGCCGCCGAGATCTCCGCAGCCGGCGGGCAGGCCCTCGCCGTCACCGCCGACATCACCGACCAGGCCTCGGTCGACGCGGCCGCCGCGGCCGTCCACACCGCGTACGGCCCCGCCGACCTGGTGGTCAACAACGCCGGGGTGATGCTGCCCAACCCGCTCGCCGACGGCCGGATCGACGAGTGGACCAAGATGGTGGACACCAACCTCACCGGTGCCCTGCGGATCGTCCGCGCCTTCACCGCCGACCTCACCGCGGCCGCCGCCGACGGCCGCACCGCCGACCTGGTCAACGTCTCCTCCATCGCCTCCCACGTGGTCTTCCCCGACTACGCCGTGTACGGCGCGACCAAGGCCGCGCTCAGCCAGCTCTCCGCCGCCCTGCGCACCGAACTGGGCCCGCGCGACGTGCGGGTCAGCGCCGTCGAGCCCGGCCTGACCGACACCGAGCTCGGCGGCCACATCGACAACCCCGCGCTGAAGGAGCAGCTCGGCGGCATGTTCGCGGCCATCCCGGCGCTCGCCGCGGAGGACGTCGCGGACCTCATCGCCTACACCGTCAGCCGCCCCCGGCACGTCAACCTGCGCCACCAGGTGGTCCTGCCGACCCGGCAGGCGTGACGGCCGCCGGATCCCGCTCCGGGCCCACGGGCGGCATGGGAGCATGCCACCCGTGGCGATCGTGACGGGGAGAACGGACGGCGACACCGGCGGGGGCGGCGGTACGGCCCCGGCCGGACGGCCGGACACCGGCCGGGATACCGGTGGGAGCACCAGCGGGGGCATACCCAGGCAGCTGGTCGGCGGCCCAGGCGCACCCGGGCAGCCGGGCAGCGGTACGAGCGCACCCGGGCAGCCGGGCGGCGAGCGACGGCGGATCCGGCCGCTGTCGGACAGCGGCCGGATCCGGCAGCCCGTCGCCCTGATCCGGCTGCTCACCGGCCTGCTCGCGATCGCGCTCACCCTGCTGCTCGCCGACTACGCCCGGGCCACCACCGGAGGCTTCGCCGCCGACGTCGCGGAGGCCGCCGCGCTGGTGCCGCGACCGCTGGCGAGCCTGGCGGGCGGCCTCACCACCGCCGCCGTCCTGCTGCTGCCGGTCGGACTCGCCGTCCGCCGCCTGCTCGGCCCGGACCGGCGGCGTGCCCTCCAACAGGTCTCCGACGGCCTGCTCGCCGCCGTCACCGCGTACGGCGCGACCCTCGCCCTGGACCTGTGGGCCGACGACCTCGCCCCGACCTCGCTGCTCACCGCGCTCACCCAGCGGCTGCCCGGCGACGTCCTCGGGCACACCGAACCGGTCTACGGCTACCTAGCGCCCGTCCTCGCCTTCATGACCGCCTCCGGCAGCCGCGAACGGCGCCTGCCCTGGTCCGTCCTCGCCCTCTCCGGCCTCGCCGGACTGGCCGGCGGGTACGCGACCCCCACCGCGCTGCTGCTCGGCCTGCTGATCGGCTGGACCGGCGCCCACGGCACCCTGTACGCCGTCGGCACCCCGGACCCGCGGCCCAGGCCGGGGGAGGTGCTGCGCGCACTGCGGGAGAGCGGACTGCGGCCGGTGGAGGCCGTCCCCGCCGGACCGGACCGCTACCGGATCCGGCAGGCCGAGGAACAGCCCGACCTCGACGTCCAGCTCCTCGACCGGCAAGCCGTCACCGCTGCCGCCGTCCGCCGCGCATGGCGCCGCCTGCGGCTGCGCACCGCCCCCCACCCCCGCGCACTGCGCTCACCGCGCACCGGGCTGGAGCACGAGGCCCTGGTCACGTACGCGGCACTCGCCGCCGGAGTGCGCACCCGCCGGATCGCCGCCACCGCGGGCCTCGGCCACGACACCGCCCTGATCGCGTACGAGCACCTGGCCGGGCGCACCCTGGACCAGCTCGACGACGCGGAGATCACCGACGAGCTCCTCACCGACGCCTGGTCCCAGCTCGCCCTGCTCCAGCGCCGCGAGATCGCCCACCGTGCCCTCGTCCCGTCCTCCCTGCTGGTCGACGACGGCGGCGCGGTCCACCTGGTCGACTTCGCCGACGGCGACATCGCGGCGAGCGAACTCGTCCTGCGCTGCGACGTCGTCCAGCTCCTCACCACCCTCGCCCTGCGCGCCGGCGCCGCCCGCTCCGTCCGCACCGCCACCGCCGTACTCGGCCCCGATCCCCTGGGCGCCGCCCTGCCCCTGCTCCAGCCGATAGCCCTCGCCCGCACCACCCGCCAGTCGCTCAAACGCGGCCAGGGCGGGAAGGCGGCGGGCGACCAGGCCGGGAAGGCTGCGGGCGACCCGGACCCGCAGGCACCGGGCGGCCCGGCGGAGGCTCCCGGCGGCGTGATCCCGACCGGGCGGCACACGGCTCCGCTCCTGCTCACCCGTGACGCCGGCACGGCGGTACCGGCGGGCGAGCCGCTGCCGGGGCACGGCGACAGCGGCGAGCCCGCGACAGTCCGCAGATCGAGCGAAGGAGCCGGTGCCGCAGTAGTCGGGCCGACCGCGGGTGGGGACGGCGGCTCGGGCAGCGCTGCCGTCCCCACCGGGTCGTACGCCGCGCCGCCGCCCGGCCCGGTCGGAACCGGAGCCGACCGGGCGACGACGGCACCGGCCGAGGCGACGCCCACCGGACTCACCGGGACACCACCCCGACGGCTCGGGGAAGGCCGACCGACGGCGGCCCTCGGCAGCGGCGCGGGGACCGAGGCGAGCCCTCGGCGATCGGCGGCCGGGAGCGCGGCGCAGCCGGGCCGTCGCGACGACGGCGGGGGCGCCACCGCCGACAGCGGTGCGGTCGGCGCGAGCACCGCTGTGTCCGCAGGCACCGCCGCATCCACGCATGCCGTCGGCCGCCAGCCGAAGGGCCCGCGCGGCGGCCCGTCCGGCACGGCCGCCGCCCCCGAGGGGCCGGACCGGGACCGGGACCCGGCCAGCGGTGAGGCCGACCCGGCCGGCGGGTTGCTGGAGGAGATCCGGGCGGAAGTGCTGCGCGGTCGCCCGGAGGTGATCGGGCGGCCGGTGCGACTGGAGCGGTTGCGGCCGCGGACGCTGCTGGCCGTGGTGGGTGGGGTGGTGGCCGGGTGGCTGCTGATCCCGCAGTTCTTCGCGACGGAGGACAACCCGATCGCAGCCCTGGCGGACGCCGATCCGTGGTGGCTGGCGCTGGCGGTGGTGGCGGCGGGGCTGAGCCACGTGGCCGCCGCGATGGGGTTCGTCGGGTTCGTGCCGGAGCGGCTGAACTTCCGCAACGCGGTGCTGGCGCAGGTGGCCGGAGCGTTCGTGAAGCTGGTGTCGCCCGGGGGTGTCGGCGGGATCGCGCTGAACACCCGGCTGTTGCAGCAGGCGAACATCCCGACCGCGAAGGCCCTGTCCAGCGTCGGGGTGGGGCAGTTGATCGGACTGGTGCTGCACCTGCTGCAGCTGGGGGCCTTCGTCTACCTGGTCGACGCACAGCCGGGCGGTTCGGAGCTGGAGGCGCTGCCGGCCGTGGTCGCCGGGCTGGTGGTGGCCGCGGTGCTGCTCGCGGTGGTGTCGGCAATCCCCCCCGCCCGGCGGTGGCTGGCGGCGCGACTGCGGCCCTTGACGGCCGAGGTGCTGCCGCGGCTGCTGGACCTGCTGCGCAACCCCGGGCGGCTGGCGGTGGGAGTGGCCGGGCAGCTGCTGGTGTCGCTCTGCCTGATCGCCTGCCTGTACTGCTGCGCCCTGGCGATCGGCAAGGAACCGTCCTTCGCCTCGGTGGCGGTGGTGTTCCTGGTGGGCAACGCGGCGGGCAACGCCGCGCCGACCCCGGGTGGAGCCGGCACGGCCGACATGGCGTTGATCGGCCTGATGCAGCAGACCGCGTCGATGGAGCAGGGCGGGGCCACGGCAGCGGTGGTGCTGTTCCGGCTGCTGACGCTGATCCTGCCGGTGCTGCCGGGCTGGGCGGCGATCACCTGGCTGCAGCGCCGCAAGGCGCTGTAGCCGCGAGGCGCTGCAGCTGTAAGGGGCTGGAGCCGTGAGGGCCGGGCGCTGAGGGAGCTGCGGTCCGGGCGGCCTACTCGCGGTAGTCGTCCTCGTCGAGCTGGACGATCCGGCTCTGCTCGGCGGCGTCCGCGACGTCGGTGGCCGGGTCCGCTCCGAGGGCCCGGCGCTCGGCGACCTCGTCGTATTCGTCGCCGGTGGCCTCCTCCTCGTCGGGCTCGACGGTCTCGACGGGCTCGTCGATCAGGTAGTCCTCGTGGTCCTGCGACATGGTGTCCGTCCTCACTGTCGGAAACTCCCAGGGCCCGGATGGCGTACTGGCAGTATCCGTCGCCGGGCGCGCGGACGCGACGCGCCGGGGCCGCTCCGGCGTGTTGTCCGGGCCGTGCCGCCGGGCCCGGAACCGGCCCACGAATTGACCCATGAATCCCGCCACCGAATGACCCAGAACGCGGGTGCATTCCGCTCCTAGGGTTGTAGTCATGACGACGAACGAGATCACCACCGCCCCGGCCCGCCTCGACTACGCCCGCACCGTCCCCAAGGTGTTCCGCGCGATGACCGCCCTGGACGCCGCCGCCCGCGAGGGCCTGGACCCGGCGCTGGTCGAGCTGGTGCAGATGCGCACCTCGCAGCTCAACAACTGTGCGTACTGCCTGGACATGCACGCCAAGGACGCCCGCAAGGCCGGCGAGACCGACGAGCGGATCTACCTGCTGCCGGTCTGGCACGAAGCCCCGGCCGGGGTGTACAGCGAGCGCGAGCGGGCCGCGCTCGCACTGGCCGAGGAGATCGTGCGGATCGGCGGCGGGGTCTCGGACGCGGTGTACACCCGGGCCGCCGAGCACTTCGCGGAGGCGGAACTGGCGCAGCTGATCTCGGTGTGCTTCACCATCAACACCTGGAACCGGATCAACATCGCCACCCGCAAGACCCCGGGCACCCGGTAGCCGCCGCGGTCGCGGTACACCGGGCCCGGCCCGGTGGTCCCGGGGCCCGGCGGGCCCGCACCGCGGGGCCGGGCGGAACGCGCCGCAGGCCACCGGGGGTACGATCGGTGCCGTACCCAGGGCTAACCCACACCCACCCGGTGGCCCCGAGGCCCATACCGACGACGGGGAAAAGATGTCCGGCTCGCACTACTTCTCCAGTGCACCCGAGGTCGCCAGCGAGCGCCGGCCGATCACGGTCTCGCTGCCGGACCTGACCCTCGAACTGACCACCGACACCGGGGTGTTCTCGCACGGTCGGCTCGACCCGGGCACCCGGATCCTGCTGGAGCACGCCCCGCAGCCGCGGGTGCGCGGCCCGATCCTGGACGTCGGCTGCGGCTACGGCCCGATCGCGCTGACCTGGGCGTCCCGGCGCAAGCGGCTGCCGGTGTGGGCGGTGGACGTCAACGAGCGCGCGCTGGAGCTGGTCCGGCTGAACGCCGAGGCGCTGCGGCTGGGCAACGTCCAGGCCGCGCTGCCGGACGACGTCCCCGAGGACCTCCGGTTCGCCACCATCTACTCCAACCCGCCGATCCGGATCGGCAAGGCCGAGCTGCGCCGCCTGCTGACGCGCTGGCTCGGCCGGCTGACCCCGGACGGCTCGGCGTTCCTCGTGGTGCAGAAGCACCTGGGCTCGGACTCGCTGCAGAAGTGGCTCAACGAGCAGGGCTACCCGACCTCCCGGGTCACGTCGGTCAACGGGTTCCGGATTCTGGAAGCGCGGCCCCGCCCGGATGCGGGCGAGGGCTCGGAGAGTGGACGGGGAACGACGTCGTGAAGCAGCTGCGCGGGACCGAACTGAAGCGACTGCACCGCTCGTGGCGGCGCAGCAACGAGTTCCGGCTCGCGATGATCCTGGAGAACCTGCAGTCCCCGTTCAACGTCGGCTCGGTGGTCCGGACCGGGGCGGCGATGGGCGCCGAGAAGCTGTACCTGACCGGGGACACCCCGTCGGTGCGCTCGTCCGGTGCGCAGAAGGCCGCCATGGGCACCGACAAGTACCTGAAGGTGGAGCACTTCCCGACGGTCGCCGAGGCGGTCGCGGCCGCGAAGGCGGACGGCTTCAAGGTGGTCGGGCTGGAGCTGGCCGACGAGGCGGTGCCGATGTTCGCCGCCGAGCTGACCCCGGCGGTGGCCTTCGTGCTCGGGCACGAGGACCGCGGGATCACGCCCGAGGCGCTGGCGCTCTGCGACCAGGTGGTGTTCGTCCCGCAGCTGGGCCGGGTCGGCTCGCTGAACGTCTCGGCGGCCGCGACGGTGGCCTGCTACGAGGCGCGCCGCCAGGGGTACGCGCTCAGCGGCACTCCCGACGGGAGCGACGCCGGGGGCGACTTCGGCGACGAGGACTGAGTCGACCGGAGGGCCGAACCGGCCCGACATCTGATCAGATGGCCGGAGGGGTGTGCCGAACGGCCCACCCCTCCGGCGCTTTCCGTGGCGGGAACCCTCGGATATCTGCCGAACGGCAGATGTGCGGCTGCGGCCCGGACGGAAGCATTTCGGGCGTGACCGAACTCCAGATCCTCGACCTCACCAAGGAGTACCGGGGCGGCAAACGCGCCGTGGACTCCTTCACGCTGACGCTCCGGCCCGGGGTGCTCGGGCTGCTCGGCGCCAACGGCGCCGGCAAGTCGAGCCTGATGCGCGTCCTGGCCACGGTCACCCGGCCCACCTCGGGGCGGGTGTTGTGGGAGGGGGTGGACATCGCCCGCCGGCCCGGGCCGCTGCGCCGTGCCGTCGGCTACCTGCCGCAGGACTTCGGTGTCTACCCGCAGCTCACCGCACGCGAGTTCCTCGCCTACCTGGCCGCCGCCAAGGGGCTGCGACGGCGCCCCGCCCGGGCCCGGATCGAGGAACTGCTCGAACTGGTCAACCTCTCGGACGCGGCCGGGCAGCGGCTGGGCGCGATGTCCGGCGGGATGCGCCAACGCGTCGGCATCGCCCAGGCGCTGCTCAACGACCCGGCGCTGCTGATCGTGGACGAGCCGACGGTCGGGCTCGACCCGGAGGAGCGGCTGCGCTTCGGCAGCCTGCTGGGCGGGCTCGGCGCCGACCGGATCGTGGTGCTCTCCACCCACATCGTCCCGGACGTGTCGGCCACCGCCGACCGGATCGCGGTGATGGGCGCCGGGCGGCTGCTGCACCACGGCAGCCCGGAGGAACTGCTGCGCAGCGCCGAGGGCGCGGTCTGGGAGCTGACCGTCCCGGCCGACCAACTCCCGCCGCTGCACTCGCGGTTCCTCCTCGGCGGCACCACGCGCACCCCGCAGGGCGTCCGGGCTCGGGTGCTGTCCCGGCACGCGCCCGCCGCCGAGGCCCGGCCGGTGCCGCCCCGGCTGGAGGACGCGTACCTGCTGCTCACCGCCGACCGGGCCGCGACGGAGCGGGTGGCGGCATGGTGACGCGCATCGGGGCCCTGGCCCTGGCCGACTTCCGGGAGCGCCGACGGCGTCCCGGCTACCTGGTCGTGCTGCTCGGCACGCTCGCGCTCGGGCTGCTGGCCGCACCGGTGGGCGACTCCCGCTGGGAGGTCTTCCAGGTGACGGACCTGCACGGCCGCTACACCAGCGGCTACGTGGGGACGGTGACGGCGCTCGGCGGCGCGGTCTGGCTCTCACTGGCGGGCTTCGGGATCGCCCGGGGCACCATCGGTCGGGACGCGCAGAGCGGCGTCGGCCGGCTCCTCGCCGCCACCCCGCTGAGCCGGATCGGCTACCTGGCGGGCAAGTTCGTGAGCAACCTGCTGCTGTTCGGCTCGATGCTGCTCGCACTGGCGGGGACGGCGCTCGCAGTGCAGCTGATCAAGGGCGACTCCGACCGGGTGGACGCGGTGCGACTGCTGCTGCCGTACCTCCTGATCACGCTCCCGCTGCTGGCGGCGGTGGCCGGGTGCGCGGTGCTGTTCGACACCGTGCCCGGGCTGCGCGGCGGGCTGGGGGCGGCGGTCTGGTTCGTGGGATGGCTGGTCCTCGTGCTGGGCGCGCAGACCGGCGGCGGGCCGGACCTGCTGGGCATGCAGCGGATCACGGCCTCGATCCGGCAGGTGCTCGCGGCAGGCGGGCGCCCGGTCGACGGAGTGGAGTTCGGTGTGGGGCTGACGGCGGACAACCGGGTGCTCGGCACCTTCGACTGGCCCGGCCTCGGGCTGGGCGAGGCGTCCGGGCCAGCAGCTACGGGGGTGCTGCTGGCCGGTGTGGCGGTGGGGACCGCACTGCTCGGGGCGCTGTGGTTCCGGCGCTTCGACGGGCCCCGGGCCCGCCCGGGTACCAGGGCTCTCGGGTCGCTCGGGTCGCTCGGGTCGCTCGGGGCGTTCGGGGCGTTCGGGGCGGGCCGAGCGACCGATCCGTCCGATCCGACCGGCCCGGAAGATCCGGCCGGAAGCGCGGCGGCGTCCTCGGCCGGACCGGCGGGCTTCGCCCTGGACCCGACCCGGCTGACCGCTCCTCGCCAGGGGCGGATCGGGTACGACGCGCTGCTCGGGGAACTGCGGATCCTGGTGCGGGGGCAGCGGCTCTGGTGGGCCGGAGTGGCCGTGCTCGCAATGGCGGCGGCGGCCGTCACTCCGGACGGGCCGAGCCAGGCGGTGCTGCCGTTCGCGATGCTCTGGCCGATGCCGCTCTGGTCCCGGATGGGCCACCGGGCCGACGGCGGCAGCATCGACCAGGTGCTCGGCGCCTGTCCGTCCCCGCTGCGCCGGGGTCTGGCCGGTCTGCTCGCGGGGATCGTCCCGGCACTGGCCGTGGCGGCCGTACCCGCTCTGCGGCTGGTCGGCGCCGGGCAGGCCCGGGCGGCGGCCGGCGCACTTGCGGGCGCTCTGCTGGTCCCCGCCCTGGCGCTGCTCTGCGGCAGCCTCACCCGCGGGCCCCGGCTGTTCCAGACCGTCTACCCGCTGCTCTGGTACGGGATGGTCAACCACGTCTCAGGGCTGGACTTCCTCGGCGTCTCCGGGAGCCGCGCACCGGCCCCGCTCGCGGTCGCGGGCCTGGCCGCCGCACTCGCCGTGGCCGCCCTCGCCCTGGACGCCATACGCCGCGCCGTCCGGTGACACGCCACTCCGTGCACCGCGCGGAGGAGGGACGGTTCCCCCGACGGGGGGAGCCGCTCCCTCCCCGCGGCGGAGGCCGTGACCAGGGGTGGACTGGGAGCTTGGAGGCAGCCGGAGAACCGGCCGACTCCCTTATCGCCATGGAGGATTGACCATGCGAAAGCTCACCGCCGCCGTCACACTCACCACCGCGGGCGTAGCCCTGGCCGCCGGCACCGCGGGCACCGCCTCGGCCGCGCCCGTACCGGCCCAGCGCCCCGGCCAGCACCTCACGCTGCACGGCTGGACCCTGCTCAGCGACCACGGCCCGGGCCCCACCCCGGGCGAGCGGCTCACCGCGCAGGTCAGCGCCCGCACGGTCGACGGCCGCACCCAGGGCCACGTCGTGGTGCAGCACGTCTTCGAGACATCCGGCACCGTCCGCGCCGAGTTCGACGTCGACTGCCTGGCCGTCGACGGGAACGGCGCCATCACCGTGACCGGGCCCATCTCGAAGACCGTGGTCACCCCGCTCGGAGGAAAGCCGTACCTCTTCGACGAGGGCCACCACCCCGAGGCCGGCCTCACCTTCTACCCGACCGACGAGCAGCACCAGCGCCGGGTCGGCTGGGGCCGGACCGACCCCGACCTGCACACCGAGGTCGTCAAGTGCGGTGCGGTCCCGGCCAGCCTCTGGGTCATCGACGGCGGGACCTTCCTGCGGCGGTGACGGCACGGGGCGTGTCGAGCGGAAGCACCGTCCACCCCTGGTGCGCGGTCGCGCGCTGGACGGCGTTCGTGGTCGGCGTGCTGGTGGTCGGAGTCTCATCGGCGCCCGCGAGACATCCGGCTCCGACCCCTCACCGGCCGGGCCGGCCGCCCCTCCCGGCCGGTCCGGCGAGCACAGCAGCAGACCCATCGTCAACCCGTCGTCACAGTCAGGGATTTACGGTAATCTCGCCCGCGCCGACTATGCCGCGCTTCAGGCGGGGATCACCGGATCCACCAGGTCCCCGACCGAGGAACGCGGCCCGCGCGGCGTGCGAGCCAACGTGGTCGCCCCGGGTCCGATCGCCACCGGCACGGTCGGCGATCTGCCCCGGGGCCGCGCTGGAACGGATGCGGGGAACGTTGCGCTCGACCGGGTCGGCAAACCCGAGGAGGTGGCTGATCCGGTCTCCTCCCTGCCGTCCGATCGGGCGGCGCACACCAACGGCCCGGCCTTCGAGATCCACGTCCATGGCGGCGGCACCTTCCGATGGGCAGACGAGTGGGGGCGGAAATGCGGGGAGTGCAAGGTCCGACGGCCAGAGCCGGCGAGGACCACTACGACGCGATCGTGGTCGGCAGCGGCCTCGGCGGACTGGTCAGCGCGGCCTACCTGGCCGCTGACGGGCGCAGGGTGCTCGTCCTCGAACAGCACGACGTGGCCGGCGGAAACGCCCATGTCTTCCGGCGCCGGCGCAAGTACGAGTTCGACGTGGGCACCCACTACATCGGCGACTGCGGACCGGACGGCATCTTCCCGGCCATCCTGTCCGGCCTCGGCGTCCGCGACCGGGTGACCTTCCGGCCGATGGACAACGAGCAGGGCTTCGACCGGATCATCACCCCCACCGCCACCCTGGACGTGCCGGCCGACTGGGAGGCCTACCGCGACCGGCTCCGCGCGGCGCTGCCCGAGGAGACCGAGGGGGTCGACCGGTTCGTCCACATCGCACAGACGGTGTCGGGTGCCACCCGGGAGAGCCTGGTCGGCCACCACATGGTCGAGCTCTTCCGCGAGTTCCCGGACACCATGCGGTGGGCCCGCCGGAACCGGTCCCTGGCCGAGGCCCTGGACCACTGCGGGCTCTCACCGAAGGCCCGCACCCTGGTCGCCGCCCAGGCCGGCAACTACGGCACCATGCCGGACGGCATCACCTTCGCCGAGCACGCCGCCATGCTCGACCACTACATGCGCGGCGCCTACTACCCGGAGGGCGGCGGGCAGACCCTGGTGGCCGCCTTCGTCGAGGCCCTGGAGTCGTACGGCGGCGAGCTGCGCACCCGCTGCGAGGCGCGCCGCATCCTGATCGACCAGGGGCGCACCACCGGTGTCGAACTCGCCGACGGCACCCGGATATCCGCCCCACTGGTGATCTCCAACGCCGACTACCGCCGCACCGTGCTCGACCTGTGCGGCGGCGAGCAGGCCTTCCCCGCCGAGCTGGTCGCCCGGACCCGCGCCGCCACCATGCGCGGCGGCCTGGTCGCGGTGTACGTCGCGCTCGACACCGAACTGCCCGGTCTGCCCAACGCCAACATCTGGTGGCACGGCAGCGACGACATGGAAGCCGCCTACGCGGCGATGGTCGAGAGCTGGGAACGCGACGGCATGGTGGACTCGATCCCCCAGCTGCTGTTCTCCTTCGCCTCCCACAAGGACCCGGGCGCGGCCGCGGTCTGCCCGCCCGGCCACAGCAACTTCCAGCTGATGACCCTCTGCCCGCCCGGCCACGACTTCTGGGGCGTCCGGGGCGGCCCGGTCGACGGCGAACCCTACCGCCGCGACGCCGCCTACCAGGCCCGCAAGCGGCAGTTCACCGACCTGATGGTGACGGCCGCCGAGAAGGTGATCGGCCCCTTCCGGGACCGCATCACCCACCTGGAGGCGGCCACCCCGCTCAGCCAGGAGCGCTACATCCGCGGCACCGGCGGCACGCCGTACGGCATGGCCCGCTGGGGCAACGTCAGCCAGCGGCCGGACGTGCGCACCGATGTCGAGGGCCTGTACGTGGTCGGCCAGAGCATCCGCTTCGGCAGCGGCCTGAGCGCGGTCGCCACCGGCGGGATGGCGGCCGCCGGGCAGATCCTCGGCCGCCAGCTGCTGCCCGAAGTGGCGGCCGGCGCGGTGTTCGGCGACCCCGCCAAGCTGCCCGACCGCGGCCCTGACTGGGACCCACTGCTGGTCTCCCGCGGCCTCGCCCGCCGCAACGCCAAGGGCTTCGCCCGCATCGGCTGAGCCCCCGCACCGCCCCGCGCGACCCACCCCCACCGCGACGCCCGCCCCTCCCCAGGCCGGGCGTCGCGCCGTTCCACCCCCGCCGGCCCCCCACCGTCGGCGGCCGGCCAACGGCCCGACCACGGTCACCGCGGAGCTCCCGTGCGCATTGACCTCGCCGAAGACCACTTCCTCCCAAGGGACGGCCTGAACCACCTCCTCCGGGCCCACGGCCACGAGGTCGCCGCCGCCGTGGATAACGGCGCCGACCTCCTCCGCGCCCTCACCGAGCACCAGCCGGACATCGCCGTCGTCGACGTCCGGCTCCCACCCGCCCCCAGGCAACGCAAAAGGCCCGGCCAGAGCTCCTGACCGGGCCTTCCACCAACTGAGCCGCCTGCGGGATTCGAACCCGCGACCTACGCATTACGAGCCCGAGAGTGATCATGCTGACTGCTGCCACCATCGATCGCCTGGTGATGAACCCGCAGGTCAGAAGGTTGCACCATACTCCACGATCCCGCCCGAACCGGCACGTGCTGCCCCGTCTGCTCACGCATCGCTCACGCAGGCGGCCACCTACAGGCGGCTCGCGTCATACGGTCGAGCGGGCCCGACCCCGACAGTGACCTCTGCCGCGAGCTGGAAGGAGTTTCACAACCTTTGATTCCCCTCCGGAAGCGATCCGGGAGAATCGCATCATGCGCCCCGCCCCATCCTCACCATCAGTAACCAGTCGCATGCGCCGCCAGGCGCGTAAGGACACGGCGCCCGAGCTCGCGGTCCGCAGGTTGCTCCACCGAAGCGGACTTCGGTACCGGGTCAACGTGCCCGTGCCCGGTATGTCCCGCCGGACGGTAGACATTAGCTTCCCCCGAGCGAAGGTCGCAGTGTTCATGGATGGATGCTTCTGGCACGGCTGCCCGGAACACGCGACCGAGCCGAAGGCGAATGCAGAGTGGTGGCGGTCCAAGCTCGACCGCAACATGGAGCGTGACGAGGAGACGACACGCCACCTCATGGCCCAGGGATGGACCGTGCTGCGGTTCTGGGAGCACGAGACGGCCTCGGACGTCGCTGCGACGATCACTGCGGCCGTACGACGAAGGGAGCTGGCCTGAGAGCCCGCCGCCTGTCAGTGGGGGAACGGATCTCGGCCACCAGCGCGGCCTCCGTCGCCGCTCGGTCGGCACGAAACCGGGTACCGGCCCGGTAGGCGCAGTACCCGGAACGGGCAATACCCAAAGACCGCACACAGCCGCTGGACGCCGACTCATTGGCATGGGCGGCGGCGAGCCCTCACTTCATCTCCCGCGCGAAATACGCCGCTGCCCTGCGCAGGATCTCCTTCTTGACCTGCCACTCCCGCTCGGCCTTGCGCAACCGCGCGAGCTCGGCCTGCTCGTCCGCGTTCAGGGTTTGCCTGGCCGACGCCGGCTCGGTGGCGGTGGCCCACACCCAGTTCCGCAGCGTCTCGTGGTTGACCCCGATCTCCTTTGCGGCCGCCGCGCAGGTGCACCAGCTCTCCGAGGCCCGGAACAGCACGACGGCATCACGACGGAACTCGTCCGAGTACTTCGACGGACGTCCCGCGCCGGACTTCCCTCCCGGAGCTACAAGATCCAAGTGTCAGGGTGTCCACGTCACGGGGCAAAGCTCAGCTCCCGTCGTAGGCAACCTGCACTCGTATCGTGCCCTTGGCTGTGTGCAGGAAGGCGTCGCCCTGTCCGGCCAGAGCTTCGGCTCCGGTCTCGTCCAGAATGATGCGGCTGTCGGTCGCGGTCTTGACCCGCAGGGCAAGTTGGGCGGGGAAGTTGGAGCGGATGGTCGTCGAGATAACGTCCCCGCTTGGGCGCTGCGTGGCTGCGATGACGTGGATGCCCGCAGCGCGGGCCTTCTGCGTCAGGCGCTTGAGCAGCGCTTCAATTTTCTTCTTCTCTTCGGGATCGCTGGTGAGGTCGGCGTACTCATCGAGGACGATGACGATCCAGGGCTTTCGGTCTGCTTCGTCGACCCTGGCGTTGTACTCGACGAGCTTGCGTGTGCGGATCGCCTTCATGTCCCTGTAGCGCACGGCCATCTCTTCGACGGTTTCCTCAAGAATCTCGATGGCGTCGGCGGCGTCCATACCGATCACGCCATCAAGGTGAGGGTCGTCCTCAAAGTCGACAAGCTCGGTGCCCTTGGGGTCGACGAGGCGCAGTCGCAGGGCGTTCTTGTCGTACCGGACGAGGCCCTTGAGGATCGTGTCCAGGGCGACCGACTTCCCTGATCCGGTAGTGCCAGCCACCAGCAAGTGCGGTGAGTCCGCGGAGGACAAGTCGATGGTAACCGGGTTGCCTTCGATGTCGGCGCCCAACGGGGCGATGAGGCTGTCGGGATCAGCCGGGCACCGCTGCCACAGTGCCTTGGCGTCGACTCCGTACTTCTCGTCGTCGATCTTGGGGATCTCGAAGAGCACGGAGCCGCGGTCGCTGCGGGTGCGAATGCTGAACCCGGAGGGCAATGCCAGGGCCAGGAAGATCTCGTCGCGTCGGTTGGTCAGCTTGTCCACGGTGACCCCAGGGTCAGGGATGAACCGGAAGATGTAGAAGCCCGGTCCTTCCTGCCACTTGCCGATCTCCGGCGCGGTTACCGCGACCCTGTGGCGGGTGAAGACGTCGACAACCTTGTTATATCGAAGCCTCAGCTCCTCCTCTGAAAGCCCACCGCGGTGAGCTTTCAGAGGGACAGGTTCTTCCTCTGCGGCAGGGTGACGCGCAGCTACTGGGCTCGGCACGGTTGTCGGAGCAGTCGCTCCGACAACCTCAACAGGTGCCGCCGGTTCTTCCGGATTAGGCAGGTCGGCGGAAGTGCCTGCTGAGGGGGTCATGACGACTGTGTCGGGGACCTTCACGATCCCGCTGAGGTCCCCAGAGGCAACAAGAGGGTCGGCATTGGTCGGGTCTTGGTTGGCGCGCAGAGCGCCGATGAGGTTCAGCAGTTCGTGCTTGTTCAGCCTCACCAGGGTGTGCTTGCCGAGGCGCCCGACCGCGGGGGCCGGCTGGTCGTCCTCGGCCGAGATGGCCACGGCAACGCCGGTGATTCGACCGAGCCGGACATCCTCGGAGCGCAAGGCGTCGAGGACCTTCGCCTCGACCTGACGGTGGTCACCGTTGCCGATCATGGTGCGGGCTGGAAGGTCTGCAGCCTGTAGGGCGTTTCCACTGGTTTGAGCGATCGCGGCGGCAAGCTCGTCCAGCCAGAAGGGGCGGTCGTGGCGAGCCTCACCATCCGAGCGGAAGGCATCCTCACACAGGTCGGTGGTGCGGTTGAGCTGTTCCTCCGCCGAGCCGAGGTCAAAGGCCTGGCGGAACTTGGACTCGGCGACCAGGACATCCAGGCGAACCGTGCCGTCGCCCTGGACGGTCAGCACGAACCGGCCTAGGTCGGCACGGGTTTTGTGCCCACGGCCGAACCAGCGATGGTGCTCGTCGAAGCTGATCCAGGTGACCAGGCTCGTGCCCTGCCGGGGGACGGGGAACTGCTGGTCGATGACAAACCGGGTGGCTACCAGGCCGACGACTTCGTTGACCGTGGTGCCGATACCGAGGGAGCGCAGCACGGCACCAGGGGCCACATTGCGGCCGACCTCGTAGATCCGCCTAGCGGTGCCTTCCGAGTCCTGCGGGGTGACGACCCCGATCTGCTCCAGTCGGCGGCGCAGTCGCTGGACGACGAACTGCCGGCCGGTTTGCGAGCTGACGATGAGTGTGTAGGACTCGTTCTTGCCGACACTGGGTTTGACAAGGATGACGTCAGGACGGTTACGCAGCGCATCGATCTGCTCGCGTCCGATGAAGCTGTCGAGGGTGACGACCCAGTGGGCCACGCGGTGCAGGGTGGCGAACAAGTCCAGGTGCTGATCGAACTGCACCTGCATCTCGAAGTAGTCGATGCCGTCGACACTCTCCCGGGAGACCGGGGAACGCCGGTCGTAGCGCACGCACAGGGTCGACCAGGACTCAAGAGTCTCGTCGGCGGTCTCGGGCAACAGTGCTCTTACGACGTTCTCGCTGGTCTGAGCCAGGTTGTGCGAGGCCGGATGCTTCCAGGAGTTGAAGGAGCCTGACAAGGATTCCTTCTTGGTGCTCTCCTTGATACTGGTCTGGGTGCCGAACAGTGCCGGAGCAAGAGCGAGGTCGATAGTGTCTTCCAGCTCTGACAGGTCTGCTTCCTGGTCGGGCTCCCATGCCCGAAGGATGAGTTGGACGTCGGGCAGGAAGCTGTCCTCGGACATCTCCGTGCCGGAGAACTGCAGGTCGAAACCCTGGATGATCTCGTGATGGGTGGTCTGAGGAGCCAGCACGACCAGATCGACCTTTAGGCGGGGGTTCTTGGCCCGCATCTGCTTTGCCACGCGCATGGGCAGGACAGGGTCGCCGTTGCGGTCCAGAAGCAGTACGCGCAGGCCGTCGAGCTTGTGGGGGTAGGTCGTCAGATAGTCAGTGATGACACGGACCATCTCGTCGATCGCAGTCTCGTCCACGCTGGAGAGCCAGTCCTTGGACTCGTTGCCGCCGTAGCGGACCGGCGCGTACTCCTCGTGTCCGGCCGATTCCCTCATCGGAATGGCGATCGTGCCGCCGGGCCCGACGAGGACTGCCGGTGTCCCGTGTGGGGAGATGCGGTCGATGGCGTCGAAGAAGAGGTCCTCGTTCTCCTGGTTGAGGCTCAGACCTCCCTCCTTGTTCAGGGCAGTCCCGATGCTACTGGCGGTCTCCGTGTAGTTCTTTGCCAGCCAGCGCAGCTTCAGCGGGTGGGTGGCCAGCATCATCATGCGGTGATCGGCCAGCCCGATGACATCTGTCAGGACGACGGCTTCGAGGTCTGCGTTCGGAGCATTGTCGGGAACCAGGGTGGTGCGAGCTTCGCGGAGTACGCCTTCCCACTCGCGTACGTAATCGTTGATGATCGCGGCGTCGAGCCCGCCAGAGAACCGCTCAAAGTGCTCCACCTTGAGGCGCTCGAGCTGGCCAGCGAAATGTGATGCGGGGACAGGCGCAGGCTCGTCGACCTGCCACTGCCGGGGGTCATTGAACTTCGCGAGGAAGGTGTCGAAGGTCAGATTGCTGGCCTGGCCGGGGACATTTCGCCAGCCGTGGATGAGGGCTGCCAGTGCGATCTGCCCGGGGATGCCCAGGGGGTCCCAGCGAAAGCGTCGCTGGGCGGCGCCGTCCATCTCGACCAGGATGCGCAGCGGGGCCCACTCGGTGTTCGGGTCGAACGGCTCGTCCTCCTTCGGCAGGGTTGGCTTGTTCAGGTCCAGCAAGCAGTCCTTGACCTCCAGGGTCAGGCGAAGACCGGTGGAATCCTGGACATCACGCAGGGTGCGTGCGTACAGGAAGGCGAACAGCCAGCGGCTCCATCGCCCGGCTTCCTGGTTGCCTTCAAGCCCGACGACGACGGAGCCTTCCTCTTCGTCGGAGAAGTAGGTCAGCTCGCGCAGCAGAGCACGTAGCGGGTCCTGGACGAACTGAGAGTCCGGGAAGGCAAGCTTCTCGACTTTGCGGCGCGACCGCTTGGACAGCAGGTCGGCCAGCGGTTCGGCCCCACCGACGGGAGCCTCGTCAAGGAAGCGCTGTGCGGATTCCTGGTCCCCGCGGTCGAGCGCGTCTTCGATCACCATGGCGTCGAACTCGTCGACCCGCTCTGCGTCGGTCCTCTCGATCTCCTGCCTGAGCTGCTGGCCTAGGCCGATCTTCTTGGACTTCTGCTCGAAGACTTCGAGCCAGAGGGTCAGGTCCTGCTCGCGGCGGAGCTGACGAGGATCCTGCGGGGTGGGGCCACTGTGATTGAGGTTGAGCACCAGGCTGCGCATGCGTTTCTTGGCAGTCTCGGAGTCCGCACCGATGTGGTCCAGGGACTCCTCGCTGAACTCGGTCGTGTTGATGCGGTGTATCAGGTCTTCGTCAGTGATCTCCTTGCCGGTGGGCTGCTTGAAGGCACTGACCGAGACGTTCTTCTTGATCCGGGCGGACAGCGCGGCGGGCTTGATGAAGAGTCCTCGGTCCGGGAACAGGTCAAGAGCGGGCAGGGCCGCGGAGATCTCGCGGCAGACCACGTCAGGGGTATGGACCTGAGTTGCTGCGACCTTCTGCGCGGTCTCGACCAGGAAGGCTGCCCAGCGGTGCAAGGACCGGGGCTCCTCATCGGTGACTGAGCGCCAGATCTCCGGCAGAAAGTTACCCATCAGGACCGGAACGGTGCCGGCGCCACCCGCCTCCCGCCATGCTTCGGCCATGAACCTGTCGAACCCACGCTCGCTGGAGGCGTCGTGGTAAGTGCCCAGGATCGTGGCATCGTCAAGAGCGTTCATGGCAGCCAACCCCTGCGCGTCCGGAGACTGCCCCCACTCGAAGAGCAACACCGCCTTGCCCTGTCCCGAATTTCGCCACTTCGTCAGCTGGTCCTGCGGATCCAGCAGGTACTCAACAGGTACGTCTTCGATAGATTCTGAGGTGCCCACCTTGACGACGACCTGACGGTCCGGCGACTCCGAAAGCCGCTGCGCCGTGCGACGGAGAGCCTCGGCCACGGTCGGCCGGTCGAACCCGCTGACGCGCAGGACGGCACGGGCTCCGCTGATCTCAGTGACCTTGCGGAGTGCTTCGTCGGCGACGAACCGACCGAGCGCTCGGATGCTGCTGCCGGTCACCGGGGCTCCCCTCGAACCATGCTGGTTGCATCTGAATATTGAGTGAGCAGACCGATGGCGGCCAGCTTCTCCCGGAAGGCCTTGCCGTTGTGGTCGAGGACCGATGGGTCGACCTCGTGGGCCAACGGGCTCGCAGCCGCGACCTTGTTCTCCACCACGAGCCCGTACTTCTCGTACAGAAGCGCGCAGAACTGGTCGAACTCCATCTCCGTGCCCTGCGGGACGGTGGCAGATACCAGAGCCTCCAGCATCGGGGGCTTCAAGGTGAAGTGCCGGCGCCCGACCGTCGCGTTCAGGGCTCCCACAGCGGCGAGGGTCTCGCTGAAGAACGCTCGAGGTGAGGCGACCGCGTTGCCGGCCTCCTGAGTGAATCTCTCGTAACGGCGCTTCCTGACCTCGTCGCCTTCGGCTTCGACTTCGGCGATCATCTCCCGAGCCTGGACGTTAATCGCGTTGACGATGTCGTTGCGGAAGCTGGTGAGGTTCTTCTGCGACTCTCTGCGCAGCGGGGTGGTCTCGCTACCGAAGTCCAAAAGGATCGATTCGCGATCGGTGGCGCCGAGCTTCCGGCGTGCGAGTCGCAGCTGGTGGCGTGCCAAGCAGTAGGGGACCCAGTGCATAAGGCTCTCCGTGCGCTTGGCTCTGGGGACCGCCGCTGTCCGAGCGACGATGTTGCGAGCGCCTTCCCTCAGCAGGTCAGGCCACGGGCTGAGATCCTCGTGCAGCTTGATCCCTGCGTCCGAGCCCTGCACGGGCACTTCGTCATAGTCGAAGTCATGCGCGCTGAGGGCCTTGGCAAGGTTGCCCAGCGGGGTGCCGCTGTCCTGCACGAGGTCGCGCAGGCCCTGTCGGGTCGCTTCCTTGCGGCCGGGATCGGAGTCGCTGCGCAGGACCTTGTAGGCCCAGCTGCCACCATCACGGAAGAGGTAGCGCTCGATGTTCGGAGCATTGATGCCAGCAACGACCTTGTCAGCCTGCTTGCGTTTCTTTGGGCTCCTCTTGAGGGAGGCATCGCTCTGCTTGATCCGTCGTTCGACTGCGTCGTAGTGGATGAGCTCACCGACAAACGGATAGATGTGCGCGCCGAACCAACTGGGCAGGCTACGACGCCCGGGGATCTCGACCAGCAGGGACGAGAACAAGGCGTGGAGCGTTTCCATCGTCTCGGGAGAGTCCAGCTCGACGGCCTTGCCGAGTTCTTCGGCGCCCTCGACGATGCGGGCCTTGGTCGCGATCCGCCGGGCCAGGTCGTGCGAGGTCCTCTTGTAAGCCGTTTCGGCTCCGTCGTCCAGGAGCCCTGCGAACTTCTCCGGGTCCTCCTGATGTGCCAGGTAGACGCCGCGGGCGATCGCGAGCATCTCAAGCGGGACGTAGAAACCACGGCCCTGCTGTTCGAGATTCACTCCGAAGAGACGAAGGACGACCTCTGCCTTGGAACGATCAGCCATCACGCACGCACCGACCTGATCTTGTCACCGACGTCGATCATCAGCTTTCTCATGACGTTACCCACCAGTACCTGGATCTCGTCGTCCCTGTTCGAGGAGTCGGCGAGCTCTGCCAAGGCTCCGCTGAGGCCGCGGATCTCTGCCTCGTGCTGCACCTCGCTACGCAGGCCTGCGGCCCACCGGGTCAGCAACTCAAAGCGCAGAAGGTCCGCTTCCACCGAGACTGCGTCCAGGCCGGGGGCTACGGCCGGAATACGGATGTAGATGGCCCGGTTGAGCCACTCGACGGCGTTCTGCATCTCGGGGGTGACGCCCGTACGGCCTTCTTCTTGCCACTGGGTGACCTGGTCGACGACCTCAACGCCCTTGCTGGGCACTCGCCGGGAGATCACGGCCGCGCGGGCGCGGTGGGTGAAGAAGGCGGGGTCAAGTATGAAGAAGTCAGGGTTGCTCCCGGCCCGGTGGATGCCCTGGACCGCTTCCAGGCCCTTGAGGAAGCGGTCTCGCACTCTGGTGTCTGCCGGGTCCCGGTTCTTGTCCTGGACCCGGACGAAGTCGTCGCCAGCCTGCAGGCCCATGCGGGCGAACCGGTCCGTGTTGTCGTCGCTGTTGAAGAAGTCGGCTCGTCGCAGGAACGTGTACAAGCCCCGCAACTGTTCGGCCTGCTTGTGGACGTCCCGATTTGTGCGGACCTTCTGCAGGTAGCCGCTGGCGTCCGTGGGAGGGAAGTCGCCGGCCGTGTCCGGGTCCAGCCGGTCGTCAACTTGGCGACGCGAGACCTTTCCCGGGTCCAGCTTGCGTAGCGCGAAGAAAGCAGGAACCTGATGCCGCTGTTGCGGGGTCAGCCGGTCACCGAAGAGTGCCTGGTGGTACAAGTGGGGAGCTTGCCACAGCCTGCTCGAGTGTGACCGCTGGTACCTGACATGGACGTTCTCGCAGGACAAGCCGCCAGTGAGCATGTAGCTGGTCACCGACAGCGCTTGCCGGGTCGTGACTACGGCCCCGGTGCGCTCTGCCGCGGCGAACACGTCCCGGATCGCAGCCCGGCGCTGAGGCCCGCGCGTCGGATCGCTCAGCTCGTTGCGGTTGGCCAGGATCGGGCAGACATTCCGCGCATCACAGGTCTCGCAGGGCTTCCACCGCGACCATTGCGTGGTCGTCCACTGCTTCAGAACCCAAGGGATGAGCCCTCCGTTGGGGCTGTCGGCTGCGACGGACTGGTAGTTGAGGTTGATGACAATGACTGTGCCACCAGGGTCGCTGACCTGCCCGCGGACAATGCCCTCCGTGAGGGTGTCCACCAGAATCCTGGTGCGCCTCGTGCCGCCTTTCTTGAGGTTGTCGTCTTCGGCGACGCACTTACGTAGCTGGCCCTCGTTTGCGCAGATGATCGCGACGCCCTCGCCCGGAGGGTCAAGCAGCTCCACGAGCTTGTGAGCGCCCGCCTGCAGGCTGAGCTCGCTGAGATCCTTGAGGATGTACAGCGGACGTCCGCTACGGGTCCGGCCCACGGGCCGGCTGGCGTCTCCGGCCTCGAACAGCTCGCGGAAAACTGCCTTCCGAACGTCTGGTGGGATCGTCTCGGCATCGACCTGCAACCAGGCCAAAAGGCTGGCGCACAGGCTCGTCTTGCCGTGCCCGGCATCCCCGGTGAGGACGATGGTCTTCGTGGCTGGCCGCTCAATGGCGTTCCGCAGGTAGTTCAGCGTCACGACGGGGAACAGTGACTGGGTCCAGTCTGCCTGCAGCTCGTAGATCATCTCAGAGGTGTCGGCGTCGAACGGCTGATAGCGACGTATCCGTTGGACGTGCTTGTTGACCTCTAGCGGCATGCTGCTGCCCTTCGTCGACCAGTCCCGAGCGCTGCAAAAGTCTAGCTGTCACCGCTCCTGACGATAGATCAAATTCTATGTCAGACCGAAGCCTGCCTGGCACGCCAGCGCGTGACTGCGGCGGTGGTCTTACGAATCCCCGAGTATCGCGCTCAGCGCCGAGGCGCTCGATGTTCACTGCGATCGCGGGACGGGGGCCTTGTCGTGCCGTGGCAGTAACAGCGCCACGCCTGATGGCTGTTGACCAGCCTGTTCAGGGCGCCCGCGATGCCGGAAGGCGAGGCGTAGAACCGTGGTGATCGTTACGTCAGGCGCCAGTTCGAGCTCATACGAGGATCTCGCGAGTTGGGGCTGCTGGGTTGTGTTCGGTTTGACGACTCATCCGTTTTTGGTGGCATGAGTGCGCCATGGATGGTCGATGAGATGGCGTCCCACCGAGTGGTGTAGCAGAGATCTTGGTGTAACCCCTGGCCATGAAGCAGCCATCGCGCAACTCTCCGAGTAGGCATGCTCGTTGAGTGAGAGGTGCGCGATGGCCTTGTCCCAGTCTGACCTACTCCGGCTCATGGAGTCACTGCGTACGGCGGACGGAATCGAGTTGATCAGGACCCTCGCCCAGCGGATCCTGCAGGAGTTGATCGAGGCCGAGGCAACCGCCCGGATCGGCGCGGAGCCGGGCGAGCGCACCGAGGCCCGCACCACGTGGCGCAACGGCCACCGGGACAAGACCCTGACCACGCAGGCCGGCGACCTGGAGCTGGCCATCCCCAAAGTCCGCACCGGCAGCTTCTTCCCCAGCCTGCTGGAGCGCCGGCGCCGGATCGACCAGGCGCTCTACGCAGTCATCATGGAGGCCTACGTCCTGGGCGTGTCCACCCGCTCGGTCGACGACCTGGTCAAAGCTCTGGGCGCGGACACCGGGATCTCCAAGAGCGAGGTCTCCCGGATCTGCGCCGACCTGGACGAACAGCTCACCGCCTTCCGCACCCGGCCCCTCGACCACACGCGTTTCCCCTACATCTACCTCGACGCCACCTACTGCAAGGCGCGAGTGAACCACCAGATCGTCTCCCGCGCCGTGGTCGTCGCCACCGGCATCACCGAGGACGGCGGCCGCGAGGTGCTCGGGTTGATGGTGGGCGACAGCGAGACCGAGGTGTTCTGGGCCGAGTTCCTGCGCTCCCTGCGCGAACGTGGCCTGACCGGGGTCCGCCTGGTCATCGGCGACCACCACAGCAGTCTGGTCAAGGCGATCCGCAAGGTCATGCTCGGCGCCGCATACCAGAGATGTCGCGTTCACTTCCTGCGCAACGTCTTTGCGGTGATCCCGAAGGAGGCGGCCGAGATGGTCGCCGCGACCATCCGCACGATCTTCGCCCAGCCCACCGCCGAGGCCGTGCGCACGCAGCTCGACACCGTCGCCGACATGCTCGGCAAGCAGTTCCCGAAGGTCAAGACGATGCTCCTGGAGGCCAAGGACGACCTGACCGCCTTCGCGGCCTTCCCGGAACGACATTGGAAGAAGATCCAGTCGACCAACCCGCTGGAGCGGATCAACCGCGAGATCAAACGTCGCACCGACGTCGTCCAGGTCTTCCCGAACGACGACGCGCTCCTGCGGCTGGTCACCGCCGTCCTGTTCGAGATGCACGACGAATGGATCGCCTTCCCCCGCCGATACCTACCCGAGGGCAGCATGGACCAGCTCTACCCCGCCAAGCACACCCGCGATGAACTTCCGTCCACGGCATGATGGTTGGCGCACAACCACTACACCATTTCAAGGGACACGACCGTCGATGATGAGCTGCGGTCATTGATCGAGCCGGTCCTGCCCTCTCGGCCGGAGCGGTTCCCGGGACCTCGGCCGGTGGGCGACCGGCCCTGTCCGCAGGGGATCCTGTTCGTACACAGGCATCATGTGACAGCAGCTGCCCCCGGAGCTGGGCTTCGGCTCCGGGCAGACGTGCTGCCGGCGGCTGTGTCGGTGGACAGGGTCGGCGTGTTCGGCCAGGTGTATGAGCTTGCTCCGCTTTGACGGACACCGTTGGTGTGGTGGTCAGGCCGCCAGCACGGTCTCGTACTCGGCTGGGCTGCGGTAGCCGAGGCTGCTG